>CAYRBX010000031.1:0-9333 GCA_964422695.1 uncultured Dehalococcoidia bacterium | reverse complement strand
GTCTCGGGGGTTACGGCGAGGATGATGGGGAAGGCGGATTCGACAGGCTGGGGAGGAGCTTCGGTCGGGGAGGGCCTCTCCTCCTCTTCGAGCTTCGGGGGCTCCTCCTTCCTCCTCCCCCTCCTCCCCCTCTGACCCGAGGAGGCCGTCTCGATTCCGGCCATCTCGCATAATTTCAGGAAGAAGCGAGCGGCCTTGTTGGCCATCTCCGCTCCCAAGGCCTCTTCCGTCACAAAGTAATTGTACACCTCCTCGGGCGTGATCTTCCTCCCCTTAAGCCATTTGAAGAGCCCCGAATAGGCATTGTAAACGAGCTCCTTCAGGAACTTCGAGAAGGTCTCCCCCTTCGTCTTCAGGAGCCTGCTCTGAGGGGTGGGCCTCCCCTCCTCATCTATCAGTCCCAAGAACCTCAGAGCTCCTATCACCTTGTACTCATTTCCCGGAGCGATTCCGTTCGCACGGAGGAAGTCCCCGTCGACTCTGGCCGGAGTGGTCCGCCTCAGGAGCTCCAGAGCTTCCATCATCCCCTGGGTGGGGCCGTAGGGGGGCAGGACCTCCTTCTTCCCTCCCGACTTCCTCATAATCCTCCCCTCTTCTTCCTCGGAAGTCCACTTCCCATTATATTGGACTGAAATGGGACTGTCAAGTCCATAAAATTTGGACTGAAAGTTTGGTGGACTAACTGAAGCCAAATATAAAAGTCCAGTCTTTTCGTATATCTCGGACTGGACTTCTCTCTATCTCGCGGAAGGGAGCGCGCGCGAGGAGTTTGATATAATTTCCCTTGAACCTGCGGGGAGGTTTCGAGATGGAGGGAACGATCTTATTCGTGGTGCTGATCGCGGCTTTCTTCGCCATCTTCTACTTCCTCCTCGTCCGGCCTCAGAAGAAGAGGGAGAGGGAGCACCGGCTATTTCTGAACAGCCTCAAGAGGGGAGATAGGGTCATCACCGTGGGGGGAATTTACGGGGAGATCGAGCTCATCGATGAGGAGAGCGTCGTCCTGAAGGTGGAAGATGGGGGGAGGCTGAGGGTGAGGAAGAGCAGCATCGTCGGCAGGTGGGGTTAGAGAGCTCTTCCCTGCTTGAGATAGAGGTAGTCCTTTATTATCACCTCTCCCAAATGCTCGGGAGAGGTGAAGAAAACGCGCCCCGCGTTCTTCTGAGCTAAAAACGAGGCGAAAGTTCTGAGCTCGGCGGACTGATCGAGCATGATTATGTTCAAGGTCAGGCCCTCATGACGCCATCTGATAGCTTCATCCAAAACCCCTAAAGCCGCTTTATCGAAGCCTATGAATCTCCCATCTTCGAAGTTCGGCTCGCTATCCGTTATGAGATAAACTTGCTTATCTCCTCTCTCATTTCGGGTCGCATTTCTGAAAGCCCTCATGGCGGCTCTGATATCCGTATAACCTCCGCTCAGAGTGACGTTGAGGATATCCCAGTGCGAGATCTGCCGAACCGTATCGGAGAAGATGAAGATGTACAGCTTATCTTTGGGCTCCCTCCTCATGAGCTCGGCCAGAGCCAGAGCGGCTTCTATGGCGGCATTGAGCTTCCCTCCGTTCCTCATAGACCCGCTCTCGTCGATGAGAAGGCCGGCGCAGATCCTGGTCTCGTAGATCTCCTCATGAATGTGAAAATCTTCAACTCCGGGGGAGAGCTTTCCGGTTCGCTCCAGAGCGCTGAGGAGGGTCTTCTCCACATTCACCTTCGTATAATCATCTCCCGGCTCGTACCTCCGGCAGGTGATATCGAGCTCCATTCCGAGCCCCGTCTCCCTTATAGCATGCGTTCCGAGCTCCCTCTTTTTGAGATTCCTGAGTATCCTCTCCAAAACCGTATTGGCCAGCTTCTTGGCGCCTCGCGGCGTTATCCTCACCTTTCCTTCGCTCAAATCTATATAACCCTCCTTCTCCATCTCCTCCAGAGCTTTTCGCACATCTTCCTCCGAGATCTCCTCCGAACCCCATCTGAGATTTGAGATCTCCCTCTCCAGAGCGCGCCTTGTGGCATCTTCCATGATCTTCTGCGCGATCTCCTCTATATCCCTTCCCTGAAGAAGCTCATCCAAAGCCCGAAAAGCGAAAGCCTCTTCTAATTCTCTCATCCTTTCCTCAAGTTCTCTTAACTCCCTTTCCTCCCGCTCCCTTCTTTTCCTGGCGAATTTTTGAGCTTGCTCTCTTAAAGGACTTTCGCGTTTTGAGGAGATTTGCCGTGAGATCTCGGAAATAGATCGTTCCCGACTGAAAGCGAGCTCTCTGAGGATTTCCCCTTCTTGCTGAAGTTCTTGACATCGAGTGCAAATTTCCTCTTTTATCATCTCCTGAACTTCTTCGGAATATAAATTCCTTTTGTCATCGCTTCATTTATTAATCTGGAATGAACTGCGACATTAACAAGAATTTCGAAAGCCGAGAAGTTGTATTCCTCAACGAAATCCGTATCCTCCGGAGAGAGGAAAACCCTTTTCTCCATTTCATTGAGCAGATTTTGATTTACCCTCTCTGCGGCGCAATTTTTCATCCAGCTGATAACTCTCTCGATTTCGGGATATTTGGATAGCATCTCTTTGGGAAGCCTCCCCTCGGGAAGTTGCTCTTCCATGAAGAAATTATTGAGCTCGACGGATAGCTTCTCTCGATTGCATTCTCTCAAGAGGAATTGCTCTTGCGCCATGTTCTCCAAGATATTCCACAAGAAATCCTCTGCCAAAGTATCGCACAAATTGAAAGTTCTTTTCGGATTTTCAAAATCTACAAGATCTGGTCTCAATCCGATTCTTCCTCTAAGGGCGAGGCGCAATCCGTAATAAGCATGCTTCAAACAAGCTATTTTCTTCTTTTCGAGCTCGGCGCTCGAGCATGTATGATCGAGCGCTCTCAAAGTCGCTCTTATACTGGGTTTCCTCTCCACGAAGGGACAAATGCGAGAGTAACGAACTGCTTTGTTGATGATCTCGATAATCCACCAAGGAGTTACGGCTCTTCGCTGAGCTTCTTCAAGCGTCGGATATTCTTCTTTTTCCTCTTTTACCTCCTCCGCTTTTTGCACCTTAAATCTCTCTTTCAGAATGATCTCCTCTTCGACCTTTTCCTCAGGAAGATCCATGTAGATTAGCTCAAGGCGATCAAGAAGAGGTCTCGGAATTTCATTAACATGAGCAAAGCCATAAGGATTCCCCGTTGCGATGAGAATGAGATCTAAAGGGTGCTCCCAATTGTACTCTTCCAGAATGGCTTTTTTCTCCTCCAAGATGGGGTGAAGGAGAACTTGAATTTTCGTTCTTATGGCGGGAAGCTCATCGATAAATAAGATGCCCCGATTGGCCCGAAATACACCGGTTCCGGTGAAGACGCTCGGGTCTGAGGGGCTTTTCCCATGAGCGATGGCTTGAATGTCCTTGAGGCCGAGCAATTTGGCCTCATTTGTGTACTCATTGCCCTGAACTCTGGAGAACCTCTTGGGGCCGGGGAGGAGCTCCACCCCGAATTTCCTCGCCGGCTCCTTGCTGCTCCTGCAGCGAGGGCAGAGGAGCTCGGGAGGCCATCCGGGATGGTCGTTGTAAGGGCAGCCTCTGATCACCGGAGTGGGGGGGAGGAGCTTGGCGATGGAGCGAGCGAGGCGCGTTTTCCCGGTTCCCTCCTCGGAGACGAGATAAAGATGGCTTCCGGAGAGGATGGCTCGAATCACATCTTTCTTGGTCTCCTCGCGCCCGTCAATATCAGGGAGGACATCCTCGCCCCGATCTATTTTGCGCAGAATCGAAGCGCGAAGTTCATAGCTCACCGGGAGGGGATTGCTGTAATCGGGATTTCCTCTCCTCTTGAAGAGCATGGTCACCTCTAATTTTAAGGCCTCGGATTTGATAAAGACAACGGAGAGAGGTTAAAATTCCCTTTCCGCGAGGAGGGAGAAGTGGAGGAGCCGACGCTCGTAAGGATCCTTCGGATACTTCAAGATAAAGGGGGGAAGGCCTCGGAGGAGGAGATACGAGGGGCTCTCTCCGGGGAGAAGCCAGCTTACATCGACAGGGCCTTCGAGGAGCTGCGAAATCGGGGCATTCTCAGAAGGGAGGGAGATCTGTGGGAGATCTCCTCCTCCCCCGAAATCGAAGCCCTCGTGCAGAAGCTCTTCGCGCTTTACGAGAAGGTAGCTCGAGCCGCCAAGAAGGAGATGCTCGTGAGGGGGATCCTCTCCCGAACATCTTGGCATTACCTCCTGCGCTTCGAGGTGCTTCTGGAGATCTTGGAGCAGGAGGGATTTGAGAGGGAGGAGATCAGGGAGTTCATTCAGAAGGAGGTCGAGAGGGGGTATATAGAGAAGTTCAAGGTGGTGTGGGTGGGGAAGGCTTCGGGCGCTCCCATCTTCATGCCCTCTTATTACCTCTCATATCTCGCTTACATAAGCCCCGAGGAGTACCGGAAACTGCGGGGGAATACCTCGGTTCCCGTCTTCGAGGACGAATACCTGCTGGGGAAATACCCGGATGAGGTGGCCGCGCCGGCCAGGGAGTATATGGAGAGGGAGCACAAAGAGCTGTGCAATATGCTGCGGGAGAGAGCGTTCTTCCACTGGCTGTAGGTTAAAGCTGAGCTCTCACAGCTTCAAGTTCCGAAACTCGGCCGGCATTCACCTCATGAACAGAGGAGGGAAGAGGAGCTTTCTCCTCTTCTTCAGCAATTTCAAAAGCCTCCGCATTTCGAAGAATTGATTTAAAAGCTGATTGACCTCTTGAGGCGTCGTGCCGCTTCCTCTGGCGATGCGCCTGCGCCTGGAGCCGTCGATGATCTCCGGACGGCGGCGCTCCTCGGGCGTCATGGAGAGGATTATGGCCTCCATCCTCCTGAGCTTCCTCTCGGCCTCCTCCTCATCGAGCCTTCCCGCCAGCGCGGTGAAGCCGGGAAGGGCTTCCACAAGCTCCCTTATGGATCCCATCTTCCGAATTCTCCTCAGCTGCTCGAGGAGATCCTCAAGATCGAACTCCTCCTTTCGAATTCGCTCCTCGAGCTTCCGGATCTCCCGCTCTTCGACCGCGGCCTTCACCTTCTCCACCAGCGTCTGCACATCCCCGAGGCCCAAGATGCGAGAGGCGATCCTATCCGGATGGAAGGGCTCCAGAGCGTCGAGCTTCTCTCCGGTTCCGATGAATTTGATCGGAACTCCCGTAACCCAAGTGATGGACAAAGCGGCTCCTCCTCGGGCATCTCCGTCCATCTTGGTGAGGATGGCTCCGGTGAGATCGAGCTTCGCGTGGAACTCCCGAGCTATCTTCACCGCCTCCTGTCCGGTCATGGCGTCGGCCACGAGGAGGATTTCGGATGGGGCGAGAGCTGATTTGAGAGAGGAGAGCTCCTCCATGAGCGCCTCGTCCAGATGAAGCCTTCCGGCCGTATCCACGATGATGATCTCCGCGCCCTCCTCGCGAGCCTTCCGGAACGCTCGTTCGGGGATCTCCTCAAGCGAGGGGCAGCTTCCGAGAACCGGAACGTTTATCTCCCTCCCCAGCACCTCAAGCTGAGTTCCGGCGGCAGGCCGGTAGGGATCGGCCGCCACCAGAAGCGCTCTGCGTCCGGAGCGCTTGAGGTATTTGGCGAGCTTCGCGGCGGTGGTGGTCTTCCCCGTCCCCTGAAGGCCCACGAGGAGGAAGACGGAAGGGGGAGAGGGGGAGAAGATGAGCTCCCTATTTCCCGAGCTCAAAATCGAGACGAGCTCCTCATACAATATCTTCACGATCTGCTCCCAAGGGGAGATGTTCCTGAGAACCTGAGCTTGCAGAGCTCTCTCCCGAACCCGGCCGATGAGCTCCTTGACCACCTTGTAGTTGACATCCGCTTCGAGAAGCGCAAGCCTTATCTCCCGAAGCGCATCTTCGACTTCTTGCTCTGTCAATCTCCCCCGGGAGGAAAGCCGGCGGAAGATCTGCATCAGCTTTTCCGCGAGCGCTTCGAACATCTCCCACCTCTCAATTTTGAGGGAAATATCCTCAAGATTTTATTATTTCCTTGATTATCTCCTCGAAAAAACAGGGGGGGAAGTGAAGGGCGAGATCGGAGAGAGGGAGATAGAGCTCATCCGGAAGCTCCTCGGCCTCCCGGCTCTCGAAGATCTGAGCGGACGCATCTTCGATCTCGTCGTTTCGGAATTGAGAGGGGAGCTCTCCTTCGATTGGGCCGTGCTGATGCGAGGAGAGGGGGATAAGGTTCGAATTAAAGCCGTCTATCCTCCGGATCTCCCCTGCCGGAAGGAGAGCGCTCTCCTCCCCCCGGAGGATGCGGGCTTGCGGGAGGCGATGCGAAGCGGGAGGATCGTCGTGAAACGAGATCTTCTGGGGGATCCGACCTCCTCCCGCCATCTCGTCGAGAAGCTGGATACGAGATCTGCGATCTACATCCCGCTCGTCGCCGGAGGCGCTCTTCTGGGAGCTCTCGTCTTGGGGAGCCGCAATCCGAATGCCTTCTCGGATAGGGAGAGGGAGCTTATGGAGGGCATCTCGCCCTCGCTCTCCTTATTGCTGAGAATGGAGCTCATGTTCGAAGAGGCCGCTTGGAAGGAGAGAGCTCTGCGAACCGTGGGAGATATCACGAAGATCCTCTTCCTCACGAGAGATGTCGGCGCAACTCTCTCCTCCATATACGAGAAGCTGAGGGAGATCATCCCCTCGGATCATCTGAGCATCGTGTTCGTCGAGGATGAGAGGATCAGGTACTTCGGGGTCGTTCCGGAAGGCGAGAAGGGGGAGATCAAAACCGGCGCCACCTTCCCCCTCTCCGATTCCCCTCTCTCCTGGATAATCGAGCACGGGAGGACCTTGATCGAAGATGATCTCAAAAGGGAGAGGAGCTTCCCGCTTCAGGAGATCTTCTGGAAGGAGGGATTTCGCTCCGCCATAAGGGTTCCCATCTTCCACGAGGGCAGGATCATAGGCTCCTTGGATCTCGCCTCCCGCTCGCCCCGAGCTTACGGGGAGAGGGAGAGGGAGGTGTGCGAGCAGCTCGTGGCCTGCATCTCGGGAGCTCTGGAGCTGCACCGCCTCTACAAGCTGGAACAGCGCGAGCGGCAGCGCGTTGAGAAAATCGAGGAGGAGAGGAAGGATTTCATCAACGCTCTGGCTCATGAGCTCAAAACCCCTCTCACCGCGATCATCGGCTCGGCGAACCTCCTGAATGAGGAGTTCAAAGCTCCTCCCACAAGCCCTTACAAGAGGCTCGTCCTCAACATCCTCCGATCGGCTCAGAATATGGAGAGGAGGATAAACGAGCTTCTGGATCTCGCGCGGGTCGAAGCTCCGGGCTTCAAAGTGGATCTCCGGCCCTTAAAGCTCGAGCCCGTTCTCTATGAGATCGCCGAAAGCTGCTATTTCATTCCCGAGAAGAGGCAGACCCTGACTTTGGAGATGGAATCCTCCCTCCCTCTCGTCAAAGCCGATAGGGGGCGCTTGGAGCAGGTGCTCTACAATCTCCTATCGAACGCCAGCAAATTCACTCCGGAGGGGGGGAAGATCACCCTCAGGGCGGAAAGCGGGGAAAACGAGGTCGTCATCTCGGTGAGCGATACAGGCCCCGGCATCCCGGAGGAGGAGCGGGAGAGGCTCTTCGAGCCTTATCAGAGGGGATGGGCGGACAGGCAGAAGCTCCCGGGACTGGGCTTGGGGTTGGCTTTGAGCAAGAAGCTGGTGGAGCTTCACGGAGGGAGGATGTGGGTGGAGAGCAAAGTGGGGGAGGGGAGCACCTTTTACTTCACGCTCCCCATCTGCGAGTCCCCGGAGGAAGATGTGGGCGGTGGAGGATTCGAACCTCCGGCCTCCTCTTTGTAAGAGAGGTGCTCTGACCGCTGAGCTAACCGCCCTCAATATGAATTAATGGCGCGCTTGGCGGGACTCGAACCCGCGACCTCAGCCTCCGCAGGGCTGCGCTCTATCCTGGCTGAGCTACAAGCGCGCCGCTCTGGTGCCGAGGGGGGGACTCGAACCCCCACGGGATGAACCCACACAGTCCTGAGCCGTGCGCGTCTACCAGTTCCGCCACCTCGGCATGGTGGGCGGTGGAGGATTTGAACCTCCGGCCTCCTCTTTGTGAAAGAGGCGCTCTGACCGCTGAGCTAACCGCCCGTGGCGGCGGCAGGATTCGAACCTGCAACACACGGCTTATGAAGCCGCTGCTCTGCCGTTGAGCTACGCCGCCTCTCTACAAAACTATACTTTCATCTCGCCTCATGTCAATTCCCCCCGATTTGACATGCGCGCGGGGAGAGGGAAAAGCTTATAAGGGAGCTGAAGATGCCGGCGGCGGCCGTTGTGGGAGCGCAATGGGGAGATGAGGGGAAGGGGAAGGTGGTGGATTTCCTCGCCGAGAGGGCGAGGATCGTGATCCGCTACTCCGGGGGGGATAACGCCGGCCACACGGTGGTCAATTCCCTGGGCTTGTTTCGCATGCATCTCATCCCCTCGGGGATCTTTCACCCTCATGTGACCTGCATTATAGGAAACGGGGTCGTCATCAACCCCGCCACATTGATCGAGGAGATGCGAGCGCTGAGGGAGGCCGGCCTCCCTCTGAACAATCTCATAATAAGCCCTCAAGCTCATCTCATCATGCCCTACCACATACAGCAGGATAAATTGGAGGAGCAAGCTCGAGGGAAGAAGGCTATCGGAACCACGCAAAGGGGGATAGGGCCGGCTTACGCCGATAAGGCCGCTCGCAACGGGATCAGAGTGGGGGATCTTCTCGACAGGGAATTCTTCCGCGAGAGGCTCTCCTCCATCTTGGAGATCAAAAACGCGCTCTTCAGGAAGATCTTCAATGCCGAGCCCTTATCCTTCGAGGCGATATACGAAGAATACCTGCGTTACGCCGAGGTGCTCGCCCCCTTCATCTCCGATCCGCTTCCGGTGATAAAGGAGGCTTTGAGGAGAGGGGATTGGATCATCCTCGAGGGGGCTCAGGGAACGCTTCTTGATCTTGATTTCGGAACATATCCCTTCGTCACCTCCTCAAATCCCTGCGTGGGAGGGGGGTGCACCGGAGCCGGAGTAAGCCCCCGGGAGATTCGGGAGATCATAGGGGTGTTCAAAGCCTTCACCACCAGAGTGGGCTCGGGCCCCATGCCCACCGAGCTTGTAGACGAGACGGGAGAGCTCCTCCGGGAGCGAGGCCGGGAGTTCGGAACGACCACCGGGCGTCCCAGGCGCTGCGGCTGGTTTGACGCGGTTCTGGGAAGGTTCGCGGCCGAGGTGAACGATTTCACCAGCATCGCCCTCACCAAATTCGATGTGCTGGACCCCCTTCCCGTGGTGAAGATCTGCGTCGCTTACAAGCTCGAAGGCCGCATC
>CAYRBX010000030.1:6231-9598 GCA_964422695.1 uncultured Dehalococcoidia bacterium | reverse complement strand
GTGGGATGATCTTTGATGATCCTTATTCCGAAGGGCTCCGGGTAGAGGTGAGATCCTCTCTGATATCTCACCCACAGGATGTCGTCTTTGGAGCGATCGGGATTCCTGAAGAGCACCGCTCTCACATATCTCGATTTGTACTTCTTGCGGCGATCATCGGGAGTGAGCTCCCTTATCGTTATGTCCACCTCCTGGCCCTCGGGAATCGCTTCGGGATTGTCCACCCAAGCGTCGTACTCCTTAGGCATACCTCCCCCTCCTTTTTTTCGATTTTCCGTTCGCCCTCGCCTTCGTTTCCTCTTCTTAAGTTTTCCTTCAAAACACTCAAGAATATTTAACTTCTACTTCCTTTATAATGTAAACCGATCGGGATGTCAAGAGGGGGAGAGGGGAGAAGGCCGGTTGTGGTGATCGTGGGGCCGACGGCGGTGGGGAAGAGCGCCCTGGCGCTGGATCTGGCCCGCCGGTTCGGAGGGGAGATCGTCAATGCCGACAGCCGCCAAGTCTACCGTTATATGGACATAGGGACGGCGAAGCCCACGCCCGAGGAGAGGAGGGAGATCCCCCATCATCTCATAGATATAAGGGATCCGGATGAGGAATTTAATTTGGCGATCTTCTTGGAGCTTGCGGGGAGGAGCGTTGAGGATATCTTGAGGAGGGGGAAGATCCCGTTTCTCGTGGGGGGGACGGGGCTTTACGTTCGCGCTTTCGTGGAGGGGTGGCGTCCCCCCAAAGTTCCTCCCGACCCCGAATTCCGCCGGAAGCTTTCGGAGAGAGCGCAAAAGGAGGGGCCGGAGGCGCTCTATCGGGAGCTCGAGCGGCTCGATCCGGATGCCGCCGCCAAGATCGATCCCAGGAACGTGCGTCGCGTGATAAGAGCTCTTGAGGTGATAAAGGCCACGGGAAAGCCCTTCTCGAAGGCTTATGAGAAATCCCCTCCTCCCTTCGATCTCCTGATCCTCGGGCTTCACGCCCCCAGAAAGAAGCTTTACGAGCTCATCGACAGAAGGGTGGATCGCATGATCGAGAGGGGATTTGTGGATGAGGTGAGAAGGCTTTTGGAGATGGGATACGGGCTTCACCTCCCCTCCATGTCGAGCTTGGGGTATCGGGAGATAGGATTGCACCTTCAGGGGAAATTGAAGCTCGAAGAAGCCATAAGGAAGATAAAGGCGGAGACCCATCGATTCGCCCGCCATCAATATGCTTGGTTTCGCTTGGATGACGAGAGGATCTGCTGGTTTAATGTAGAGGAGGCGGATTTCGGGGAGAAAGCCGCAAGGAGGGTGGAGGAATTCCTCGAAGGAGATGATTCACATTGACGGCTCTCAGAAATCGGGAAGCGGAACGATCGTGCGATACGCCACCTCCCTTGCGGTTTTGGTTCAAAAGCCCCTGCATCTTGTGAACATAAGGGCGAAAAGGGAGAATCCCGGACTTCGGCCTCAGCATCTCAAAGCCGTAGAAGCTCTGCGCGAGCTCTCGGGAGGGAAGCTTGAGGGGGCCGAGGTGGGATCGAGCGAGATCTTCTTCCGGCCGGGAAGGGGGATCCGAGGAGGGCGCTTCTCCTGGGATATAGGAACCGCGGGCTCGACCACCATGCTCGCCCTCACCCTCCTCCCCGTGGCCTTATTCGCCTCGGAGCCCTCCACCTTCCGGATCTCCGGCGGATTATTTCAGGATTTCGCCCCCTCCGCCTTTCATATGAAATACGCCCTCTTCCCCCTTCTCAGGAAGATGGGATGCCGGCTGGAGCTCCGAATCGTTCGCCCCGGCTACGTCCCCAAGGGAGGGGGCATTATAGAGCTTGAGGTGAAGCCCGTGGAGGGAGCTTTGAGGCCCATAAGGCTTGAAGATCAGGGGGAAGTTCGGAGGATCTGGGGCATCGCCCTCTCATCTCACCTCAAGCATCGCAAGGTGAGCGATCGGATGGCCGAAGCTTGCTCCGAGATCCTCCGGAGGAAGGGCTTCAACCCCGAGATAGAAGTACAGTACGATACCTCGGCCCTTCAGAGCGGAGCCGCTTTGGCCGTCTTCGCTCATACGAGCACCGGGTGCATCATCGGCGCCGACAGAGCGGGGGAGCTTCGGAGGAGCTCCGAGGAGATAGGGAGGTTTGTGGCGAAAGCCCTCCTCGAAGATCTCTCCACGGGAGCTACGGTCGACAGGTTCCTGGCCGATCAGCTCATATTATTTGCGGCTCTCGCCGAAGGGGAGAGCGTTTACCGCTTCCCTTATTTCACCGATCATATGGAGAGCAATATATGGCTTGTTCGGGAGATCCTCGGGGCTGAGGTCGAACTGAAGGAGGAAGAGCGGATCATAGAGATAAGGGGAGTGGGGTACCGATGGAGAAGGTGAAGGTGAAGATAAGGGGGATATACGCGACGGCCCTCACGGCCCTCCTCTTGGAGAAGGGGATCGCGGAGATCATAAGCCCCTCTCCGGTGATAAGGGAGAGGTTCGGCTTGGAGGCCGCGGAGGGGGAGGAGGAGGTGCGAATTCTCACCCGAAGGGACGGACAGGGGATTTTCGTCGAGGGGGAGAGGGATAAGGTCGAAATTATAGCTTCCGTGCTCCGGGAGGAGTTCCCTCAGGCCATCTTCCGCTTCCCCAAGGAGGCGGCGAGAAGCCTTGAAGAGCTCAAAGGCGCAAGATTATCTTGGGAGGAATTCATCAGCTTGAAGCTCGGAAGAACGAGCTTCGAGATGGAAATGCCCCTCAACGTGAAGAGGGAGATGGATGAAATAAGGAGGAGGATAACCTTCACGGTTCCGGATCATCATTATCTCAAATGCGTAAATAGCGTGGAGGTGGATAAATTAGAGGAGGAATTCGCTCAAAAGCCGGAGGAAGCCGGAATGCTCGCCTCCTCGCTCAAGGAGAAGCTCGTGTACTCCTCCTTCACCGCCGACAGGGTGGTGCCGATCTCTCATGTGAAGATAAGCGGCGAGAAGATCGAGCTTCACGGCAAAGTACTCTCGTTCTCGCTCGAAGATAAAATGCTCAAATTAAAGAGGGCTTTTAAGGGAGGAGGCGTTTACGACGGCCTTGAGGTGCCCAAGGAGGAGGGGGATTACGGATATGTGGAACTCCGGGAGGGAGAGTGGTTTTGCAGGCGATCTTATTACGCTGCGGATGGAACGCTCAAGGGTTTCGTTTACAACATAAACACTCCCATAGAGTTCTATCCCGGAAGGGTTCGGTACATAGATCTTGAAGTGGATGTTGTGTGCTGGCCCGACGGCAGGGTCGAGATAATCGATCGGGAGAAGCTCGAGGAGAAGGTGGAGAGCAAAGCCATAAGGAGGGAGTTCTTCGATTTCATTCTGGAGCTCGCCGAAGATCTCAAGAGAAAAGCGGG
>CAYRBX010000030.1:0-6131 GCA_964422695.1 uncultured Dehalococcoidia bacterium | reverse complement strand
GATTTGAGGGAAAACCCCATTTCTTCGATCCCCTTTCTCTCTCATAATTCCCTATCGGGGAAGAAGAGAGGAGGTGAGCGAATTGAAGAGGACGATAAAGGTGGGAAAGAAGCTCCTTCCTGCTTGGCTTCTCATCCTGACCCTGATCCTCACCGGAGCGGGAGCGGCGGTGGGAACGGCGCTCGCTCCGGAGATCGGGGGAGAGATCCCGGTGACCGTAAGCCAAGCGCTTACTATAGGGGATCAGAACTCCCTCGTCCTCCCCTCAGGAGCTCCCGGAATACTCACGGTGAGCGATGACGGAACCGGCTTCACCGCCGCGGCCGAAATTCACAACGGAGATCTCCTTCGCGTAAAGCTTGAGATCGAAAATAAGAGCTCACAGGAGATCACAGCGAAGCTCCGCTTCTCCGATCTCCCCGAGGGGATCACCTTGGATGTAAATGAACTTGCGGGGGGCGATATCATCGGAAGCGCGGTTCGAACGGGCATGTACGAGTGGCTCTTCAGGCTGAATCCCGACGCCAATGACGCCCCCGATCTTGAGATAATCGTGGCCTTGGCGGATGCTATGACTCCCGGATTTTACAAGATCCGGGGGGAGATAGAGCCCGTCACCTCTTGAATTTCCTCCCGTATTCCCTTCGATCGAGAACCTTCTGAGGAGCGGGAGGGGCGCTCACATATATCTCCCCTCCGAGATACAGAGCCGGCTCCACTTTTCGAAGATCAAGGGTCTCGCGCGGAGTGAAGGCCTCGGGATCGTAATGGGTGACGAGAACCTCTCCGACGATCCACTCGTGATCTCCCCAAGTTCTGTGATCCACCACCCGGCATTCGTAAACGGCGTAAGCGGAGGCGAGGAGAGGGGCTTTTATCCTCAAAGCTTCTTTTGTGGGAATTTGAAATCTCTCGAATTTATCTATTTCGGCTCCGGTGCTCCCTCCCACCGAAGCGATAATCTCCGCCTCTCCGAAGGGGAGGAAGTTCACCGCGAACTCTCCGGATTCGAGGATGAGGCGGAGGGAGAACCTCTTCGAAGCGATGGAGATTCCGAAGAGAGGAGGATCGAAGGAGATGGGAGAGTGCCAAGCTACGGCGAGCGCGTTGGCCTTCTCCCCCAGCCGGCAGGTCACGATCGCCGCGGGTCGCGGCATGCTCTGCCCGAATCTGCCCGCTCCTTCTATCGTCTTCCACATCTCCAGCCCCCCAAAATCAAATGCAGATCTCCATAGCTCTCGGAGGACAGGCCCGAATGCAGAGAGCGCAGGCTATGCATTTCTCATGATCGAAGTTCACAAGCCAGGTCCTCCGATCCATATTCAAAGCTCCTGTGGGGCAGATCACGGTGCAAACCCCGCAGTGAGTGCAGCGCTCCTCCCTCCTCCTTATATCCTGACTTAAAGGCTGAACTCCGACGCCTATGCGCTGGAAGTACTCAAGCCCTCTCCTCAAGTTCTCCTCTTCCCCTCTAATCTCCACCACCATCACCCCCTCCTCATGAGGGGTGATGGAAGCTTTCGTGATGTTCACCTCAAGATCGTGATCTCGAATAAGACGGGAGATCACCGGCTGATCGATGAGGTATCTGGGAAAGCGCAGGACGAAACGCCTCGCGATCATCCTCCCTCCTTCAAGATCAGCAAATTCGGGGCAGGAGATCTCCCCAGAGCATCTCGATGATGCGAGAGGGGCCGAAACGGGTTTTCATCACCACCCTTCCCGGATGCCCCTCTCTCACCTCTCCTATTATCGCGGCCTCCCTCCCATAAGGGTTTCTCCGCATCACTTCGAGCAGGAGCTCCGCATCTTCCGGAGCCACCACAGCCACGAGCTTCCCCTCGTTGGCGACGTAAAGGGGGTCGAAGCCCAGCATCTCGCAGGCCGCGAGCACCTCCTCTCGAATCGGAATCTTCTCCTCGAATATCCTGATCTCCACTCCCGATCGCCTTGCTATCTCATTGAGAGCGGTCGCGAGCCCTCCTCTCGTGGGATCGCGAAGGCAGTGCACCTTCCTGCTCGCTTTGAGCATCTCGAAGACGAGGTGATTGAGAGGTGCGCAATCGCTCTCCACTTCGATCGAGAAGTCGAGCCCCTCCCGCTTGCTGAGCACCGCTATCCCGTGATCTCCTATGGTTCCGTTTATGAGCACGAGATCCCCGGGCCTCGCCCCGCTTCCCGAGATCTCCACCCCATCGGGAATCACTCCTATTCCCGCCGTATTCACGAAGAGCTTATCCGCTCCTCCCGAAGCTACGACCTTCACATCTCCCGTCACGATCTGCACTCCGGCTTCCGCCGCGGCCGCTTTGGAGGAGCGCAGCACCCTCTCGAATTCCTCCATCGGGAGGCCCTCTTCGATGATGAAGGAGAGGCTGAGGTAGAGAGGCTGCGCTCCGACCATAGCGAGATCGTTCACCGTTCCGCATATCGCGAGCTTCCCTATATCCCCGCCGGGGAAGAAGATGGGCGTCACGACGTAGCTGTCGGTGGTGAAGGCAAGCCTCCCCCCGAGCTCGAAGACGGCCGCATCATCCATCTTCTCAAGAAGCGGATTCCTGAAGAGCGGGAGGATCTCCTCCTCTATGAGCTTGTGGGAGAGCCTCCCCCCGCTTCCGTGAGCGAGAAGTATCCTATCCTCCCTCATCCCAAACCTCCCCTCCGTAGTGGTAATAGGCCGCGCAAGCCCCCTCCGAGGACACCATGCAGGGCCCCACGGGGTTGTCGGGATTGCAGATGCGCCGGAAGAGCTTGCAGTCAAGAGGGGTTTTCACCCCCCGGAGGATCTCCCCGCAGATGCAGCCCTTCGGAACGACGGGCTCTCCGGGATCCACATCGAAGCGCAATGCGGCATCGAAATCCGAAAACTCCTCTCGCAATTTAAGACCGCTTGAGGGGATCTCCCCTATCCCCCTCCATCGCGCCGCGCAGGGCTCGAAGACCTCGTACATGATCCGCTGCGCCTCCTTATTCCCCTCGGGGCGCACGCTTCTCGTGTACGCTATCTCCACCCTCGGCTTCCCCTCCTCTATCTGCTCCACGATCCTCTCCACGGCGAGCAGGATGTCGACGGGCTCAAAGCCGGCTACGGCGCACGAGATGCCGAATTCCCTCGCGGCGAACTCCCAGGGCTTCGAGCCTATCACCGTGCTCACATGTCCCGGGCAGATGATGCCGGTGAGATTCGCCTCTCCCGACTCCAGAAGCGCCCTCACCACGGGAGGGGTGAGCTTGTGAAGGGAGAAGACGAAGAAATTCCGTATCCCCTCCTCGGCCGCTTGGAGCACGGCGGCGGCCACCGTGGGGGCGGTGGTCTCAAAGCCTATCCCCAAGAAGATCACGGATTTCGAGGGATTCTCCCTGGCTATCCTCAGGGCGTCCAGAACCGAGTACACCACCCGCACATCCGCTCCTTCGGCTCTGGCTTTCTGAAGGCTGGATCTGCTTCCGGGGACTTTGAGCATATCGCCGAAGGTGGCGAGGATCACCCCCGGAAGCTTGGAGAGGGCGATGGCCTTGTCGAGATCGGCGTTGTCGGTAACGCATACGGGGCAGCCGGGCCCCGAGAGCATTTGAATGTGCGGGGGGAGGAGGCGCCGGATGCCGAAGCGGAGGATGGCGACGGTATGTCCGCCGCAGAACTCCATTATCCGAGCGGGGGTTTTCGATTTCCTGCGGATTTGAGCGACCAGAGCCCCGACGAGCTCGGAGCGGCGGAACTCGAGGATATACCTCATTCCTCCATATATCGGCTCAATTCCTCAAGCATCTTGAGGGTCTCCAGAGCTTCCCTCTCATCCAGAACGCTTATCGCATATCCGGTGTGCACGATCACATAATCGCCCTCTCTGGCCTCGGGGGTGAGCTTCAAGCTCACCTCCCTTACGACCCCGCCGAAATCAACTCGAGCGAGATCTCCTTCCTTCGAGATTATCTTCCCCGGTATCGCAAGGCACATTCCCAGCAAAATTATAACCTTATTGTATGATTTGGCATGGAGGGCGATGAGGTTCGGACTCGAGCCCCCGCCGGAAGCAAACCTCCGGGAGCTCGTCGAGATCGGAAAAGCCGCGGAGGAGGCCTCTTTCGATTCGATATGGCTCTCGGACCTCCTCTCCAAAGTGGAGCTCTGGAGCGGAGTTGCGGCTCTCGTCCTCAACACCGAGAGGCTTGCGGTGGGAACCGATGTCACAAATCCCTTCACGCGGCATCCCGCCGTAACCGCTCAGGCCCTCCTCACCCTTCAGGAGGCGTCGGGAGGGAGGGTGATCCTCGGGATGGGATCTGGAATGCCGGAGATCTTGAGGAAGCTCGGAGTGGAGAGGAGGGATTTGAGGGGAGTTTGCGAGGCGATGAGGATAATAAGGAGCTTGCTTTCGGGGGAGGAGGTGCGTTTTGAAGGAGAGCACTTCCGCATATCCGGATTCAAACTCCCCTTCGCCCGCAAAGAAGAGCTCGCGATCTTGGGGGCCGCTCTCTCCCCCGAAGAAGCCGAAATTTTGAGCTCGGAGGCGGACGGGATCATAACGATCTCGGCTCACCCGGGCTTCCTGAAAGCTCTCAAAAGGGGGCGGCTTGTCGTTTGGGCTCCTCTTGCGCTTCGGGAAGATGAGAGCGCGGCCTTGAAGATCTTGCGGGAGAGATGGGGCTTGATCTTAGCTCAGATCATCTCCTCCCTTCCTCAAAGCTCCCTTGAGCTTCTGGGGCTTGAGGGGGAGAGGGAGAGGGCGAGGGAGGCGCTTTCAAGCCGAGATCCCTCCCTCCTCTCCGAGAGGGCTTTTGAGAGCCTCGCCCTCTTCGGAGGAGGGGAGGAGGTGAGGCGGAAGATAGGGGAGCTTGAGAGGGCGGGAGCAGATGAGCTCATCTTCCCCATCGCGGGAAGGGGGGAGATCGAGAGGATCTCCGAAGAAATCGCGAGGAGGAGATGAGATGAGCGAGGTCTACTTCTTCGAATACAAAGCGGGAAGAGATCCCCTGCGAGGGCTGGAGGAGCTCTTCGAGAGAGCGGGATTCGCCGAGCTCTTCGGAGGGGGGAGGAAGGTCGCTCTGAAATTGCATATGGGAGAGCGCGGCAACATCACCTACCTCCGACCCGTATTCGCTCGGAAGGCCGTGGATCTCGTGAGGAGAGCGGGGGGAAATCCCTTCCTCTGCGACACCACCGTCATATACCCGGGAGGGAGATACACCGCTCTGGATTACCTGGAGACCGCGGCGGCGAACGGCTTCGTGCCCGGTTCGGTGGGAGCTCCGATCATCATCGCCGACGGCCCCGATGGATTTCAGGGAAGGAGCTTCCCCCTGAGGAAGAAGATCGGAGAGGTCCCCTTCGATGAGATGGAGGTGGCCTCGGGGATCTTGGCCGCCGATGCCGTACTGTTCCTCTCTCACTTCAAAGGCCATGAGCTTTCGGGAATCGGAGGGGCCATAAAGCAGCTCGCCATGGGATGCACCACGAAGCGGGGGAAGGCCGCTCAGCACAGCGCTACCTCCCCGAAGCTCAGGGAGGAGAAGTGCACCGGATGCGGCGTCTGCGTTGAGGAGTGCGTTTGGGGAGCGCTCGAGATGAGAGAAGGAAAGCCGAGGAAGATACCGGAGAGGTGCTTTAATTGCAGCACCTGCCTCTTCGTCTGCCCGCAGGGGGCGTGGGAGTGGGAGGAGGATGCGAGGGAGAAATTCCAGAGAGCTTTAGCGCATGCCGCTTGGGTCGTAAGGGAAGCTCTCTCCGGGAAGAATTTAGCTTACATCAACTTCGTACAGGATATAACTCCTCTCTGCGATTGCGCCGCGCCGGCCGGAAGGCCGGTGATCGCGGATGTGGGCATTCTGGCCTCAACCGATCCCGTAGCTTTGGATAAGGCATCTTTGGATCTTGTGGACAGAGCTCCGAGGCTTCAGGATCTCGGCGTCGATCCTCCCGACATCTTGGGGAAGCTTCACAATACGAGCAGCCTCATACACATCGAAACCGCCGCCGCACTGGGCCTCGGCTCCCTCGAATACGAGCTTATAGAGATATGAGGATTCAAGCTCCCTCTCTGGAGATGGTGAGGACGGCTCCCCCTTCTCTCTCCTCGCAGTCGATCACGGAGCCGTGAAGGGCTTCGGAGAGCTCGGGGGCGATGACCAGA
>CAYRBX010000029.1:0-9602 GCA_964422695.1 uncultured Dehalococcoidia bacterium | reverse complement strand
CCCCACCCTCCCCCTCAGATGATAAAGCTGAGTGAGGCCGAGCTTCTCGGCTTCATCCACGATGATGGTGTTGGCGTTGGGGATATCGAGGCCTGCCTGAACGATCGTCGTGCACACCAAGACGTCGATCTCCCCCTCCACGAACTCCCTCATCACCTCCTCAAGCTCCTCCTCCGACATCCTCCCGTGAGCCACCTTCACCCGAGCTCCGGGAACCAGATCCCTTATATCTTCGGCGACCTCCTCGATATCCTCGATCCGATTGTGAACGAAGAACACCTGCCCTCCCCGCCTCATCTCCCTCAAGATCGCCTCCCGAACAAGCTCTCTGTCGTACCGCCCGCAATAGGTTCTCGGGGGGAGGCGCTCCGGGGGGAGCGTTTCGATCACGCTTATATCCCTCAGCCCGAGGAGGGCCATGTACAAGGTGCGGGGAATGGGGGTCGCGGAGAGGGTGAGGGTGTCCACCTCCTTCCGCAATTTCCTCAGCTTCTCCTTCTGCGCCACTCCGAACCTGTGCTCCTCATCCACGATGAGAAGCCCCAAATTCCGAAAGCTCACATCTTCGGAGAGGAGCCTGTGAGTTCCGATGCAGATGTCCACGCTCCCATCTCTGAGCCCCTCTATCACCTCCCTCTGCTTTTGCGGAGGGAGGAAGCGGCTCAGCACCTCCACCCTCACGGGAAAGGGCTTCAAGCGCTCCTTGAAGTTTACATAATGTTGTTGCGCCAGCAGGGTTGTGGGGACGAGAACGGCCACCTGAAATCCGTCTTGAACCGCTTTGAAGGCCGCTCGGATGGCGATCTCGGTCTTCCCGCATCCCGCGTCCCCGCAGACCAATCTGTCCATGGGCTTCGGGGTTTCCATATCCCTTTTGACCTCCTCGATGGCTTTGAGCTGATCCGGGGTCTCCTCGTAGGGGAAGGAGGCTTCGAGCTCCTCCTGCCAGAGGGTGTCGGGGGAGAAGGCTATGCCTGGGGAGGTCTCCCGGGCGAGGTAGAGCTCCAGAAGCTCCTTCACGAACTTCTCGATATCCTCTCTCGCCTTTCGCTTCGTCTGAGCCCATTCCCTTCCTCCCAGCCGATGAAGGGAGGGAGTGTATCCGGGAGGGCCGATGTAGCGGGCGACGCGATCGATCTTCTCGGTGGGCACGTAAAGGCGATCTCCCTCGGCGTACTCGAGGATGAGGTAATCCCTCTCGGTTCCGTCCAAATTCAAGGTGGCGATCCCCTGAAATCGAGCGATGCCGTGATCCACATGAACCACGAGATCTCCCGGGGAGAGCTCCTGGAGGGAGATTTTGGATCTCGCCGGAAAGCGAGGAGATCGCAGGGGCTTTTTGAGAGCGCCGAAGATCTCCGCATCCGTGTAGAGGGAGAGGAGGGAGGGGATTTCGAATCCGGATTGGAGGATGCCCTTGGCGATGTAAAGAGATCCTCTGGGGAATTCCTCGATCTCCCCCTCGAGGATCGGAATCCCCCGCTCTCTCAGAAGCTCGCGCAGCCTTCTTGAATGTTGCGATACGATCACCACTCTCTCCTTCCTCGCGATCCTCCTCTCCACCTCCTCGATGAAGCCCTCCACCCCTCCGGCGAATCGAGAGGGGGAGGCGAAGAGGCCCTCTCCCCTCTGAATGAGAAGGCCTCTCTCGAAGAGCGATCGGAGCTCTTCGGGCCGGGCGAAGAGCTCGGGAAGCCCTTCCGCCGGGGAGAGCTCCTCTTGTACGGCTTGGGGATCGATGATGACGAGAGGAGTTTCGGGAGGGAGGAAATCGAAGATGAGCCCCTCCGCCTCCCGCTCCGAGCAGGGGAGGATCTCGACCCTCGGGATCCTCTCAAGGCTTCTCTGATCCTCGAGGGAGAAGAGGCGGATGTCCTCGATCACATCCCCCCAGAATTCCAAGCGAACGGGCTTCTTGTAGCCGGGAGGGAAGAGATCCACAATCCCCCCTCGACGCGCCATCATCCCCGGCTCCTCGACGAATTCGCCCGCTCTGTAGCCCAGCTCCTCAAGCTTTCGGAGGAATCTCTCGAATTCGATCTCCCCTCCCGCTTCAAGCTCTATCCTGAGCTCCCGGAGCCTTCTCGGGGAGAAGGTGCGGCGCATCGCCCCCCAGATCGGAGCGATGATGAGGGGGATGAAATCTCCGCGCTTCGCCTTCCCCTCCCCGAGATCGAGCAGGAATTTGAGAGCCCCCATCCTCTCCCACGATGCCGCGGGGGAGGGGGAAGGGAGGGAGGGGATCTCGAGCTCGGGGAAGCAGAAGATGAGCTCCTCCCCCAACCAGAAGAGGAGCTCTCTTGAAAGCCGCTCCATCTCGGCGGGATCGGAAACGAGTATCATCAAAGCCTCCTTCTTGAGCGAGAGGAGATGGGAGAGGAGGGCAAGCAGGAAGGCTCTCGCTCCCTCCGGAGCCCGGAGCTCCCCGGAGAGGGGGATTTCGGAGAGCGCCTCCTCGCAAGCGAGCGCTTTTACCACGCTCCTAAGCCCCGCCATCGGGGAAAATTATAAGGGGGGGCACTTCCGGCATCGGCGAGATTTTTATATATTTAGCGGTGAAGACGGAGCCGAGGAGGGGGGATGAGGCTTATAGTAGGGATTTCGGGAGCGACGGGATCCATCTACGGGATCAGGCTCCTTGAGGTTTTGAACAAGCTCGGCGTCGAAACGCATCTCGTAATCTCGGAGCCGGCCAAACGCAATATCGAGACGGAAACCGAGTACACCGTGGAATATGTGGAGAAGCTCGCCTCCTACGTTTACGATAATCGAGATGTAGGAGCCAGGATCTCGAGCGGCTCCTTCCCCACCGACGGGATGGTGGTCTGCCCCTGCAGCATGAAGACGGCCTCCGCCATAGCCATGTCCTACAATGAGAACCTCATCACCCGCGCCGCCGACGTCACCCTGAAGGAGCGCCGAAAGCTCGTGCTCGTAGTTCGGGAAACCCCGCTTCATGTGGGGCACCTGCGCCGCCTTCTGGAGCTTGCCGAAGCGGGGGCGATCATCCTCCCTCCCATGCCGGCCTTCTACCATCATCCCAAAACGCTGGACGACATCATAAATCACACCGTGGGAAGGGTGCTCGATCAGTTCAAGATAGAACATGGGCTCTTCAGGCGGTGGGAGGGGATCCCCCTCCAGACCGAAAAGCTATGAGGGAAGCTCAGAGGCTCAGGCGCCTCGCCCTCCGATATCTCGACCTTCATCACACGATGATCCTCTCCACCGCATCGGGCTCTTCCCCTTGGGCCACCCCTCTCTTCTACGCCAACGACGGCTTCATCCTCTACTTCGTATCCGATCCCTCAACGCTTCACGCCGCCAACATAGCCTGTAACCCGAACGTGGCCGTCGCCATCACCGAAAATCACAGAGATCATCGCCGCATAAGGGGCGTACAGCTTGAGGGAACGGCCGAGCTCCTCTCCTCCCCGGAGGATCTCGAAAGAGCTCTAAAGCTTTACATAAAGAAATTCCCCTCCCCCTCGGTCGCCCGGTATTTGAGATCGATGGAGATCCTCCCCTCCGAGCTCAAAGCCTACCTCGAGGCCTTCCTCGCAAGCTCCGCTCCCTCCTCTCCTCTCAGGGCAAGCAAAGCGAGATTTTACAGAATCGTTCCGCGGAGGTTGTGGTATACGGACAATCGGAGGAGATTGCACAAAAAGGAGGTTCCGATCGATGATAAGGGGGGTGATCTTCGATCTTGACGGAACGCTTTTGGATTCGATCGGCGTTTACACGGAGGCCTTCAACAGGGGGATAGGGAAGTGGGGGCACAAGCCCGTATCGCAAGAAAGGATCGCCTCCTTCCTCAACAGGGGCGCTTCATTGGCGGAGATCCTCAAGGCGCTCTTCCCCTTCCTCTCCGATGAGGAGGTTTCGGCTTACAAGCAGGAGATACTGAAAGCTTATCTGGATCTGGAGAAGGAGAAGGTGTTCCTGCAGCCCGGCGCGAGGGAGGTGCTTTTGGAGCTCCGGGAGATGGGATTGCGGGTGGGAGTGGTTACGGGGAGGGCGACCAGAGGAGAGGAGAAGTGGATGGAGCTCCGCCGTTTGGGAGTGGATCACCTCATCGAAGTTATGATCACCGGAGCGGAAGCGGCGCGAAAGCCCTCTCCCGAGGGGATCGTCAGGTGCTTGGAGATCCTGAAGCTCTCCCCCGGGGAGTGCGTTTTCGTGGGGGATTCGGAAGCCGATATCGAGATGGGAAAGGCCGCGGGAGTTCTCACCGCCGTCATCCCCAAGGGGGTGGCCTCTCTCGAAGCGCTCAAGAAGAGAGAGCCTGATGTGATCTTATCGAAGCTTGAGGAGCTTCCTCTCTGGATCAGGAGCTCTTCCCGAGATCATCCAAGTTGAGGTTATCGAGAACCTCGCGGAAGGGGGAAAGCTTCTCCATCTCCTCCTCGCTCACCTCTCCCTTCTTCTTCTCCACTTCGGTGAGGGGAACGGGCTTTCCGGTCTCCTTATCGATGGCGATTCCCGCTTTGAGGAGGACCGATTCCTCGACGTAAATCGGAGCCCCCGTCCTCACGGCGAGAGCCATGGCGTCGCTCGGCCGGGAGTCGATCTCCAATCTCTCCTCGGTCGTGGTCACGAGGAAGATCTTGGCGTAGAAGGTATCGTTCCGCAGATCGTTCACGAGAACCGCTTCGACCCTCGCGCCCAGAGCGCTGATCACCGAAGTGAGGAGATCATGAGTCAGAGGGCGAGGAGGGGTGATCCCCTGAAGCTTTATCGCGATCGCATCGGCTTCGGCCGGCCCGATCCAGATGGGAAGGTATCTCTCGGCTCCCTTCTCCTTCAGGATCACCACCCGCTGATGGTTGAGGAGGCTCACCCTTATGCTGTCTATCTTCATCTCCACGAGCGGCATCCTTCTCCCTCCCTCTCCGCAAGCTAATTCTATACCCACCGAAGCTTCACCGTCAATCTCCCGCCGAGCTCATATCCGCATCTCAGGTGAACTTCGCACTATAGATCTTATGTAAAATGAGCGGCGCGCTCAGGGGCCTCCGAAGCGCCTCTCCCTTCGGCTGTAATCGATGAGAGCTCTTCTCATCTCCTCCTCATCGAAATCGGGCCAGAGGGTTTGTGTGAAGTAGAGCTCGGCGTAAGCGCTCTGCCAGAGGAGGAAGTTGCTCAGCCTCCTCTCCCCTCCCGTTCGAATTATGAGATCGGGATCGGGGAGATCGGGGGCGTAGAGGTAGCGGGAGAAGACCTCCTCGTTTAAAGCTTCCGGCTTGATGCCGTCTTGAAGCAAGCGCCTTGCGGCGTCTACGATCTCGGCCCTCCCCCCGTAATTGAAGCAGATGGCCACGGTCATCCTGTCGTTTCTGCTGGTGAGCTCGATCGCTCTCTTCACCTTCTCCAGAAGAGCCGGGGGGATCCTGTCGGTTCGGCCGAGGTGCAGAAGGCGAATTCCCTTCTCGTGATAAATGGGGGTGTCGTTTTCGACCACCTCCTCCAAGAGCTTGAAGATGTTCTCTATCTCCTCCTCGGATCTCGACCAGTTCTCGGTCGAGAAGGCGTAGAGGGTGAGGTATTTTATCCCGTAATCGAGAAGGCAATCGATGATGCGGCGGGCGGCCTGAAGCCCCGCCACATGCCCCAAGAAGGGGGGGAGGCCTCGAAGCCTCGCCCACCTCCTGTTGCCGTCCATTATGATGGCGATATGGCGGGGGAGGGGGGAGATCTCCTCCTTCAAAGCTGCATAAGCTCCGCTTCCTTCTCCTTCCCCAGCTTGTTGAGAGCCTCTATGAACTTATCGGTGATCTTCTGAAGCTGATTTTGCGCTCTCCTCGCTTCGTCTTCGGAGATCTCCTTATTGCGCTGCTTCTCCCTTATCTCCTCGAGGGCATCGCGCCTTATGTTCCTCACGGCTATTCGCGCTTCCTCCACCCTCTTGTTCACGAGCTTCACGAGCTCCCTCCTCCTCTCCTCGGTGAGCTCGGGAAGGGGGAGCTTTATGACCATTCCGTCGACCACCGGCGTAACGCCGAGATCCGATTTGAGAATGGCCTTCTCGATGGCCGGAATGGCGTTTTTATCCCAAGGCTGGATCACGATGAGCTTGGGCTCCGGAACCGATATCATGGCGAGCTGCTCCAAGGGGATGATCATCCCCTCATATTCCACCTTTATGGGCTTCACGAAAGCGGGAGAGGCGCGCCCCGTTCTTATTCCGGCGAGATCCCGCCGCAAAACCTCCTTCGTTTTCTCCATTCGGGATTCGGTGCGCGAGAGGATCTCATTTATTATCTCCGACATACCCGACCCCCTCTGCCGCGACAAGGGTTCCTATTTTCTCCCCCATTATAACTCTCTCTATGCTCCGAGGAGCCTCTATATCGAACACGATGATGGGAAGCTTCGTCTCCATGCAGAGGGAGAGGGCGGTTTTATCCATCACCTCAAGTCCCAAGTTCAGAGCTTCGAGGTAATTTATCCTCTCGAACTTGCGCGCGTTCTTATTCACCCTGGGATCCGAATCGTATACGCCGTCGATCTTGTTCTTCCCCATAAGCAGCACTTCCGCTCCTATCTCCACGGCGCGCAGCACCGCCGCGGTATCGGTGCTCATGTAGGGATTTCCGGTTCCGGCGGCGAAGATCACCACCCTCCCCTTCTCCAAATGCCTTATGGCGCGACGCCGGATGTAAGGCTCCGCCACGGCCTGAACGGTGATGGCGCTCTGAGTGCGGGTGACGATCCCCTCCTTCTCCAGAGCGTCCTGAAGGCAGAGGGCGTTGATGATGGTGGCGAGCATTCCGGCGTAATCGGCGGCGGTGCGCTCCATTCCCTCAGCCGCCGCCTTCCTCCCCCTCCATATATTCCCTCCCCCCACGACTATGGCGATCTGAACCCCTCTCTCGACGGCCCACTTTATCTGCTTGGCGAGGCGGGCAAGAACCTCGGGATCTATGCCGAATTCCATTCTCCCCTTGAGGGCCTCTCCGCTCAGCTTGAGGAGAACCCTCTTGTAGAGAGGCTTTTCCTCCCTCTCCAGTTTCAACCCCCCTTAAGCTCCGAGCTCGAAGCGCGCGAATCTCCCGATCCGGATGTTCTCGCCGAACTTGCTTATAGCTTCCGCGATTATATCCTTCACCTTCCTCTGAGGATCTTTTATGAAGGGCTGCAGGAGGAGGCAGAGCTCCTCCGGATTCCCCTCCTGCCCTTCGGGCATCTCCTCGGGGGAGATGAAGGAGGGATTGAGAGCCGCCACCTGCATGGCGAGATCGTGAGCCAGAGATTTGAACTCGGGAGTGCGGGCTACGAAATCGGTCTCGCAGAGGAGCTCGATCATAGCTCCGATGCGTCCTCCCGCATGAATGTAAGCTTCGATTATCCCCTCTCTGGTCTCCCTATGCGCCTTCTTCGCGGCTATCATATGGCCCCGACGTCGCAAGATCTCAACGGCCTTCTCCATATCGCCTTGAGCCTCCTCGAGAGCCCTCTTGCATTCCATAACTCCGGCGCCGGTCCTCTCCCTGAGGGCTTTTATGTCATCTATGGTTATTCCCATATTCCCCCTCCTCTCATTCCGTCTCCTCGGCTCCCTCCCCGGCGGACGCTCTCGATTCCTTCCCCTCGATGATGGCGTCGGCGATGGCGGAGATTATGAGCTTCAGGGATTTGACCGCATCGTCATTGGCCGGAATGGGGTAATCCACCTTCCGCAGATCGCAATCGGTATCGGCGATGGCGATGATGGGGATCTTCATCTTCCTCGCTTCGGCGATCGCGTTCTTCTCCCTCACCGTATCGGTGATGAAGACGGCCCCCGGAAGCCTGTCCATATCCTCGATGCCGCCGAAGAGCCTCTCCAATCGCGCCAGCTTCTTCTCCAGCTTCATGGCCTCCTTTTTGGGCAATTCCGCAAAGCCTCCCGCTTCCTTCTGCTGCTTGAGGTGCTTCAGATATAAGGCTCTGGATCTTATCACGCTGAAGTTGGTGAGCGTTCCGCCGAGCCAGCGCTGATTGACATAGGGCATTCCGCACCGCTTCGCTTCCTGCTCGATGGATTCCTGAGCCTGCCTTTTGGTTCCCACAAAGAGGATGAGATCGCCTCTCGCGGCCACATCTCTGGCGAATTCGCGAGCTTTTTGCAGGAGCTCGACGGTCTGCTCCAGATCTATAATGAAGATCCCGTTGCGCTGAGTGAAGATGAATTTGCGCATGGTGGGATGAGTGCCCTTCCGCGGATGACCGAAATGCGCCCCCGCTTCGAGCAGCATCTTTATGGTTACCGGCTCCAAAGCTCCTAACCCCCTTTCCTTATTTTCGAGAAAAGCTGGCCACTACTTAAATATAGCAGAGCAGAGATCCTCAAGGCAGCACCGCTCGCATAAGGGCTTTTTGCGACATACTTCCTTCCCATGGCGCACCAGAAGAGCATGGTATTCGCTGAAGATGCGGGCATCAAGAGGGAGGTTGTTCATGAAGAAAGCCTGAAAGTCCTTGTAGCTCCTCCCGGCCGCATCCACCCCGAGCCGGGAGAAGATGCGCCTCGCATAGGAGTCCACCACGAAAACGGGCTTCCCTCCGGCGTAGAGCAAGATGGAATCGGCCGTCTCCTCCCCTATCCCGGGAAGGGAGAGAAGCTCCGCCCTCGCCTCCTCGGCGGATTTCGAAAGGAGCTTCTCCAGAGAGCCCTCATATCGCTCCACGAGGAAATTCGCAAACGCCCTCACCCTCCTCGCCTTCTCCCGGAAGAACCCGCTCGGCCTCAGAAGCTCCCAAAGCTCCTCCTCCGAGATCCGGGAGAGAAGAAAAGGATCGAGAAGCCCCCGGCTCTTCAAATTCCCCAAAGCCCTCTCCACATTGCGCCAGGCCGTAGCCTGCGTGAGGATGGCTCCCACCGCCATCTCGAAGGGCGTCTCGGCCGGCCACCAGTTCTGCGGACCATATCGTCCCAAAAGCCTCTCAAAAACACATAGGAGGAACTCCCTCACCTCCTCGCCCATTCCGGCGCCGCCAAGCCCCCTTCAACTTCCCCCGGGAACAAAGGTTTTATGTCAAGCACCGGCGTGTGGTTTACGGCATCCAATCCCTTCACCTGGAGGATATTGCCCCTGCGTTCCAGAAGCCGGACGATGGAGATGCCGATGGGATTGGGACGGCGGGGGGAGCGGGTGGCGAAGAGCCCCACAAGAGGAAGGTCTCCTCTTCCCATGGGGTGGATTTTGAGAGGGAGGTCTTTTGAGGGGGATTTGTGAAGCCAGAAGATCACGATTATGTGGGAGAAATCCTCAATTCCCTCAAGAGCCGGCTCGAGCTCCGGCTTGACGACGATCTCGGAGATCACATCCCTCCAATCCCTTCTTGCGAGATCCGAGATCTCGTTTCTCACCCATCCTATGGGCTCGAATTCCGCTCTTTCCGCCATGGGGGATAAAAAAATTTGGTGGCGCACGTGGGATTCGAACCCACGATTTCCGCCTTGAGAGGGCGGTGTCCTAGGCCGCTAGACGAGTGCGCCACCTGGCTGGGGAGCTAGGATTCGAACCTAGCCCTGCAGGTCCAGAGCCTGCCGTCCTACCAACTAGACGACTCCCCAGCTCGCACCTAAATTATAAACGCCCTCCTCCCCCTCTTGTCAA
>CAYRBX010000028.1:0-9707 GCA_964422695.1 uncultured Dehalococcoidia bacterium | reverse complement strand
CCCCGATGCTCCCCCCCAGAAATCCGAAATCGAAGACGAAGAGTACCGCGGGATTCCCCCCTATGGCGCAAGTTCCCACGATCACCGCCTCATCGAGGCCTGTTCGCTCTCTGGCCTCCCTCAGCCTTTCCGGATAGGATAGGGCGGCGCTGGAGGGAGCGTGTGGGGGAGGGAATTCTATCTCCCTGAAGGTGAGGGGATCCGCGAGGAGCTTTATTCGCTCCCACGCCGAGAGGCTGTGATGAAAGCCGCAGAGAGGGCAGATGCGAAAGCTCCTGTAAAGAGGCTCCTCCCCGATTTCGGCCTCGCAGCGAAGGCACACGGGACTTTCCTCCGCGAAGATCTTCCTCTCCCGAGCGAACTCCTTCCTGCGCTTCCTCATCTTGTACTTCTCTACGAGATAAGCCCCCAGGGAGATGAGCTCCCTCATACCTCCTCTTCGACCAAGCCCTCCGCTCTGAGCTTCTCCAAAAGCTCCACAGCTCGAGCATATCCCACGCGAAGCCTTCGCTGAAGCAGGGAGGCGGAGATCTTCCCCTGAACTTCTTGCGCCAAAGCTCTCGCTCGCTCGAGATACGGATCCTCCTCGCTTATGTCATGTTGCAGGTAAGATTGCTTGAAGTGATCGAGTTCGGGGGGGAAGAAGAGAGAAGCCCAGCGCCGCCAGAAGTCCACCACTTTCTCTATATCCTCATCGGAGACGAAACAGCCTCTGAGCCTTCTGGGTTTGGGAGCATCGGGAGGGAGGAAGAGCATATCCCCTCTTCCCAAAAGCTTCTCGGCTCCCGCCGTATCCAATATGGTTCGGGAATCGGCCGTCGAGGTCACGGCGAAGCTTATTCGGGCCGGGAAATTCGCCTTTATGAGCCCCGTGACCACATCCACCGAGGGGCGCTGAGTGGCCACCACGAGGTGAATGCCGGTGGCTCGAGCGAGCTGAGCGAGGCGGCAGATGACCGCTTCGACCTCGTGAGGGGAGTTCATCATGAGATCGGCGAGCTCGTCGATGATGACGACGATGTAGGGAAGAGGCGAGGCCGCCTCGGGGCTCTTATTGTAGCTCTCTATATTCCTCGCTTTCACCCGAGCGAAGCGCTTATACCTCTCCTCCATCTCCTTCATCACCCGCTTCAAAGCTTCCAGAGCCCTTCCCGGCTCGGTGATCACCGGCTCGAGGAGGTGGGGGATGCCGTTATACTGAATCATCTCCACCTTCTTCGGATCGATGAGCACCAGGCGGAGATCCCAGGGAAAGTTCTGCATTATGAGGGAGGTGATGATGGAGTTGAGGCAGACGGTCTTCCCGCTTCCCGTCGCTCCGGCGATGAGGAGGTGAGGCATCTGCGCGAGATCCGCCACGACCGGCTCCCCTCCCGCCCCCTGACCCAAGGGGATGGCGAGCTTGCTCTTCGCCTTGAGCTTCTGGAAGGCGGAGCTCTCCATCACCTCCCGGAGGGGGACGATCGCGGTGCTCGTATTGGGGACTTCGATTCCTATAAGGGGCTTTCCCGGAATCGGAGTTTCAATTCGCACGCTCGGAACCGCCAGCGCCAGAGCGAGATCATCCGCAAGGGCCTTTATCTTCTCAACTCTAACTCTCGTTCTCGAAACCTCCTCGAGGGAGAAGATCGGATTGCCGTTCTTGTCCCTCTTTATCCTCCCGTAAGCATCTCTCTCCGGAACGCGGCGGTATCTTCGCTCCCATCCCGGCTCGACTCCGAATTGCGTCACCGCCGGCCCGGGATTTATCTCCACCACTTTCGCCTCAACTCCGTAGCTCGCGAGAGCTTGCTCCAAGAGCTTGGCTCTCTCCTCAAGATCGGCCGGCGTCCAGCCGGCCTTCCCCTCTCTTGAGAGGATCTCAAGAGGGGGAAGGGCATCCGGTCGCAGAACAAATTCCGGCTCTTCGGAGATCGAAGATGCGGGAGCGATCTCCTCCGAAGCCGCCGGAGGCTCGGCTTCGGAGCTCTCCGAAGCTTGAGAGCCCTCCGAGGAGGGGATCTCTCGCGCTTCCTCTTCCGCTCTCCTCGCCGGAGGCGCGGTTGCTGTGGCGGAGGGGATGAGGCGCGGGGCGCGGAGTTTAAAGATCATCGCCGCCCTCCTTCCGGCCCCGATGAAGCGCTCCGGAGAGAGAGCGAATATTCCCAAGAGGAAGGCCGAGCAGAGGCGGGCGATCCCCGCCGGAAGAGGGCTTACGAACTCCCTTCCCCACAATCCCCCTCCTCCGATCTCCTCAAGCGAAACTCCCGCAAGGGAGACGGAGGGGCTTAAGAGGCTGAGGACGCCGAAGGCGAAGAGGGTGAGGAGAGCGGCTCCGGCCCAGCGATTCCACGACTTTGGCGCCCTCTTGAGAGCGCAAATTCCGGCTCCGATCCATCCCAAAATGAGGAAGAAGCCCAGCCCCAGAGCTTTGACGGCCGAGGCGATGAAGCCGGGAACGAGGAACATCAGAGCCGCAATTCCCAGAGCCGGCAAGAGGAATTTGAGCAATTTGATGAAGCCGAGGATCTTGAAAAGGGCGGGGAGCTCCCGACGTCGAGATCTTCTCGTTCTTCTCGAAATCCTCTTCCTTCTTGTTCTCCTCGAGGGCATCTTCAATTCAGAAGAGGGAGAGCTGGCGGGGGGGTTCGGAGAGGATCTCCTCCGGCTCGGCGAGAACGCGATCGAGGAGCTCCTTGAGCTTCCTGAAATCCGCTTCTATCACCTCCCGCAGCTCCTGGCGGTGAAGAGCTGCGGCGGGATGATGGAGGGCGAAGATCGTAAATCCCCCCACCTCCGCGTGAGTGCCGTGAACTTTGCTTATGGAAGCTCCGGGAAGGAATTTGTTGAGAGAGTAGCGCCCCAAGGTCACGATCACCTTGGGCTTTATGATCTCGATCTGCCGGTCGAGCCATTTCGCACAAGCTCTTATCTCCTTGGGGAGAGGATCTCGATTTTGCGGGGGGCGGCACTTTATGACATTGCAGATGTAAACATCCTCTCTCCTCAGGCCTATGGAGGCGAGGAGGCGGGTGAGGAACTGGCCCGCCGCCCCCACGAACGGCCTTCCCTGCCTGTCCTCGTGATACCCCGGGGCCTCTCCTATGAACATCACGCGGGCGTCGGGAGGCCCCTCTCCGGGAACCACATTGGTGCGATATCGCGCGAGCTCGCAATCCTCGCAGCGCCTTATCTCCTCGTAGAGCTCTTCCAGAAGTCGGGCTTTCTCGCTCTTATTCCTCATCCGCCACTCCGAGCTCCTTCAGGTAATCCACAACATCCCGCACGGTCACGAACTCTTTGAGCTTCTCATCGGGTATTTCGATCTTCCGTCCCGTGTTGCTGAACTCCTCCTCTATCGCCATCGCCATCTCCACGATATCCAGGGAATCCGCATTGAGATCATCGGTGAAGGAGGATTCCGGAGTGATCTCGGATTCATCGAGATTGAGGTGCTCCGCGATTATCCTCCTCACTCTCTCGAATATCGTGGCCATTGATTCCCCCCTCAAGAAGTTCTCTTCCGTGTGAAGGATTATAGCATATCCGCCTTCATCCCCTCCCTCTCCAGAGAGCGAACGTAAGAGCCCAACACCCCGTTTACGAAGCGATAGGAGCTCTCGCTTCCGAAGGCTTTGGCGAGCTCCACGGCCTCATCGATAGCCACCTTGAGCGGAACCTCCCCCTTCATGAGCTCGAAGATGGCGATGCGGAGGATGTTCCTGTCGATGGGGGAGAGATCCTCCACCGGTCGGAGGGGGGCGAACTCCCTTATCACGGCATCCAGCTTCTCCTTGTTCTCCACCACCCCCCTCACGAGCTCCTCGGCGAAGGCGAGGAGGTCTTCGGGGATTTGAAATTCTCGGGCGAGGCGATGGAGCGCCTCCAGAGGCTCATGTCTTGCGCAATCATGCTCGTAGAGAGCTTGCAGAGCGAGCGCTCTCGCCTTCCTCCTCCTCATGATCAGTAAGCATCCCCCAGAAGGAATACGTTCCCCAGCCTCACGTTCTTGAGCCCCGCCCGCTTGGCCTCCTCGAGAGCCTCGAAGGCATGCCTTCTCGAAGTGGTGGGGAGATCTCTCATCAGGAATTGAGGGGAGAAGGAGAGGAGGGCGTAGGGGATTTCGGGATCGAGGGAGGAGATGAAGCTCGCGATCTCCCCCACCTCCTCCGGCGTTATGTAGCCGGGAACGAGGAGGGTGCTGGCCACGAGGAGCGGGGGCTCGGGCCTGCGCTTGGCGAATTTGGCGAGGTACTTGAAGTTCTCCAAAGTCCTCTTGTTGCTTATGCCGCAGAGAGCGAGATGCACTTCCTCCGTCCAAGCTTTGAGATCGAATTTTATGCAGCCCCCTGATGTGAGGGAGAGCTCGAGCATCTCGTCCAAGAACGCCGGGTTCATGGAGCCGTTGGTCTCCCAGCAGATGCGAAGCACCCTTCCCTCCCTCCTCGCCCTCTCCAGAGCGATCTTGGAGGTGAGGATGGAGTGAGGGAGCTGAGGAGAGGGATCCCCTCCGAAGTAGCAGATGCAGGTGGTGCGCTCGTCCGCCGCCGAGGCCAGCTCCTCGGCGCTCACGAAGGCGGAAGCTCTCGTCGCCTTCGATCTGTAATGCCAGTTCTGGCAGAAGAGGCAATCGAAAGAGCAGGCTTCGTAAAATACGGCGAGGTTCTTGTAGCCGTACTCGGGCCCGGGGCGGAGGGCGAAGGCGGGATATCCTCTCCCCGTTCCCGCAGGGCACACCCAAGTGGCCACGCAATTGGTGGGCAGGGGATCGTAATACCAGCTCAAAACCCCCTTCTCCGTCGAAGCCCCCACAAGCCTCCCCCCTTCATTCCTCCTTATCCCGCAAAAGCTCTTTCCTCCTTCGGGTATAACGCACTCGTTAACGCAAAGGCGGCATCTCCTCCCCTCCCCTTTGGGAGGCTCGGGGGGCAGATCGAATTTGCGGCGGGCTTCGGCGTGAACTTCTCGCAGATGAGGGTATACGGCGGGGAAGTCCTTTATTATGCAATCCCTGCAGTATCCCAAGACCTCCGAGATGGTGCGATCTTCCCTCCCGCAGCCCTTGCATCGTACAAGCATACCCCGCCACGAGGAGAGCCTCCGCATCCTCCATCCTCAGCAGGTGAGGTGGAGGGCCGCCACCACCTTGCGCTCTCCGGAGAGCTCATTGTAAATCCTGCAGGCCTCCGCGGTGGGCTCCACGATGAGCTTCACTCCTCTCTTTTCGGCGAGCTCCCAGATCTCGGGAGGAACTTGAACCAATCCGTAGTACCCGGTGCCCAAGATGAGGACTTCGGGCTGTTCGGCGAAAGCCTCTTCCAGATCTTCGGGATGAATTTTATGTCCTTCTATACGCCACCACCCTCCTTTCACCTTCTCGGGGAAGATGATCACATCGGAGGTGAATTTCCGACCATCGATGATGATCTCTCCGAATTTATAAGAATCGATTTTCATGAGCTTTCACCCCCGATTGAAATCTGTACTCCTCAGGTCCTTTAAGAAGGAGATCTCTCACCTTGAGGATGGAGCTCGTATCCTCCATTTGAAGCACCTTCGCTCGGCGCGATATCTCCATTATGAGCCCCGAGAGAACTCTGCGCGGCCCTATTTCGATGAAAGTGGAGACCTTATCTTGCAACATGAATTGAATGAGATCCGCCCAGCGAATGCAACTGCATAACTGCCGTACGAGCTCTTGTTTCAATTCCTCGGCGGTGCGCAGAGGGGAGGCGGTCGTGTTTCCGATAATGGGAATCGAGGGATCTCGCATTCTGAGCTTCGAGATGTATTCGGCGAGCGCTCTCGCCGCCGGCTCCATGAGCGAGGAATGAAAGGCGCCGCTCACCTCAAGCCTCACCACCTTCTTCGCTCCCCTCGCCTTGGCGAGATCCATCGCGAGGGGGATTCGCTCCTTGGGGCCGCTTATCACGATCTGATAGGGGGAATTGAGGTTCGCTATCTCGACGCCGGCCTTCTCGCAGATCTCCCGAAGGGACATCTCATCGAGCCCTATAACGGCCGCCATTCCCCCCGGATTCATCCTCCCCGCTTCCTCCATCAACCTCCCCCTCTCCCGAACGAGGAGCAGAGCTTCGGGGAAGTCCAGAGCTCCGGCCGCGACGAGAGCCGTGTATTCACCCAAGCTGTGGCCGGCCACGTAATCCGGCCTTACATCAAATCCCCTCTCCCTCGCCGCCTCCAAGCAGGCTATGCTCGTCGTGAAGATGGCCGGCTGGGCGTTGATCGTTCTGGAGAGCTCCTCCTGAGGCCCTTCGAAGCAGAGGCGGGAGAGGGGGAAATCGAGGATCTCGTCGGCTTCTTGAAAGATCCGGCGCGCCGCCGGAGAGCTCTCGAAGAGATCCAAGCCCATCCCCCTCCTCTGAACCCCCTGACCGGGAAATACGAAAGCTGTCTTCTCCACCTCTCTCACCTCCTCATGATGGAAAGCAGCGTTTCGGCCTCGTCGATCATCCCCTCCACGATCTCCTTCACGGGCTTTATATCCTTGATGAGGGCGGATACCTGTCCCGCCATGAGGGAGCCCTCCTCTATATCCCCCTCTATCACCCCTCTGTAAAGCCTCCCCTCTCCGAACTTCTCCAGAACCTCCTTCGGCGCTCCGGCTCTCTCCATCTCGAGGTACTTGCGAGCCATCTTGTTCTTCAGAACTCGCACCGGATGTCCGATGCTCCTTCCCGTCACCACCGTATCCCTCTCTCCGGCTTGGAGGATGCGCTCCTTGAATTTGGGATGAGCTATGCACTCCGGAGTGCAGATGAACCTCGTTCCCATCTGCACGCCCTGAGCTCCCAAGAGCATGGCGGTGGCCAGCCCCTTTCCGTCGCAAATCCCCCCCGCCGCCACCACCGGCACGCTGAGGTTCCTCGCAAGATATGGGGTTAGGATCATCGTGGCGACATCGCCTATATGTCCTCCGGCTTCAAGCCCCTCGGCCACGATGATATCAGCTCCCAATCGCTCCAAGCGCTGAGCCAAAGCCAAGCTGGAGACGACGGGCATCACCTTGATTCCGGCCTCCTTGAGCCTTCGAACATAAGCGCCGGGATTCCCCCCTCCGAAGGCCACCACGGGGACTTTCTCCTCGATCACAACTTCGATCACCTCCTCCACATGCGGGGACATCAGCATGATGTTCACGCCGAAGGGCTTCGATGTCCTCTCCCTCGTCTTCCTTATCTGATCGCGCACCCACTCGGGGGGGCAGTTCCCCGATCCTATGATTCCGAGCCCTCCGGCGTTGGAGACGGCCGAGACGAGCTCCGCCGTCCCGAGCCAGGCCATCCCTCCCTGAATGATGGGATACTCTATCTCGAGGATCTCGCAGATTCTCGATCTCAGCACCTCAGCCCTCCGGCTCCGAGATCTCCCTCCCCTTGTAGGTTCCGCAATGAGGGCACACTCTGTGCGGAGGCTTCGGCTGATGGCATCGGGGGCATGGAACGAGGGTGGGCGGGGTGAGGCGCTGATGAGCGCGCCGCCTCTTCTGGCGGGATTTGGAGGTTCTATGTTTCGGAACTCCCATCTTCTCGCTCCCTCAGCAATTTCCTGAGGGGAGCCCAGCGGGAGTCGATCTCCTCCTCGCACCCGCAAGGCCCCATATTGAGATTATGGCCGCACTTCGGGCAGAGGCCGGCGCAATCCGGCCTGCACAGCGGCTTCATGGGCAAGTTCAAGAGGATATATTGTCTTATCGCCTCCCTGAGGTCAAGAACGTGCTTTTCATCGATCGAAAAGCCCTCAAGATCCTCATCTTCGGGAAGGGGAATGGGAGCGCCCGTCTCCACATCTCGAGTGGGGAAGAACTCCTCTTCGAATTCCACTTCAAGAGGAAATTCGAATTCCTCAAGGCATTTGCTGCAGATGAGCTTCGCTTTCGTCCTGAAGCTCACTTTCGCCAATATGCTCCGATGCGTTCTTATAAGCCTCGCCCTCCCCTCAACTCGAAATCCCTCCACCTCATCTTGAAATTCGAAGATCCTCTCTCCCCCGACTCCTTCCTTCAGGAGCTGCGATACGTTGACCTCCATTCCGAAAACCTCCTCTCATTCGAAAATCCCCGCCGAGCCCCCTTATTGTATTCTAAAGCGAGCGGCCTTCTTCAAGCCGGAGGGATGAGGAAATTCCTCTTTGATCTCGGAAGGGAATTCGATTTCCGCCTCAGGGGGGAATACCTCCTCCCCGCCCTCCTCCTCTTCGGCATCATGTGCGTTTTCTGGGCCGTCTTCTTCTACATTCCCATCTACCTTGTGGATCTCAAAAGCCTCTCCGAAGAGGAGCTCAGCATGCTCCTCTCCCTCTTTCCCCTCACCTCCCTTCTCACCATGTTCATCTTCGGCTTCCTCTCCGATCGATTCCCCCCGCAAGCGCTCATGCGAATCGGCCTTATGATCTTCGCCGCCTTCCTCTCCGCGCTCAAATTCGGAACGACTTTCTCCTCCTTCATTCCCCTCTTCGTTCTGGGGGGAATGGGGCGCTCTCTATTTCAGGTATCCTGCTACTCCTACTACTACAAGATCTTGGGCGAGGCGGATAGGGGGAAGAAGCTCGGATTCTTCCAGGGGATCGGCCTTTACGGCTACGGGATCGGCCCTCTCGTGGGAGGAAGGCTTCTTGCAAATCTCAGCTTCGATAAGCTCCTGCTCCTGCTCCTCATCGCCCTCATCCCCCTCTTCCTCCTCACATTCGCTTTGAAGAAGGTGGAGCCGGCGAGGTTCGGAATCGCCCTATACAAGGGGGATCTTCAAAGAAAGGAGGTTCTCGTGATCGCCCTGCTGGTCTTCATCATGGCCATGCATCTCGGCGCGGAGCAGACCTCCCTGAGCCTCTTCTTGAAGCATCATATATTCCTCGCGGATGAGGCCATCGGGAGGATCTTCGGCTTCGTCGGCCTCGCCATAGGCTCCCTCAGCATTCTCGACGGCTTCGCCGCCGATTATCTCATTCGGAAGAGGAGGAAGCTCTCCTCCCTCCTCTATCTCGGCCTCTTCTGCTCCGGCCTCTTCAACATCCTGACCGCCTTCACCTCCTCTTTTAAGGCCGTGCTCCTCATGCGCCTCCTTCACGTCTTCGGAGACAGCATGTTCGGAGTGGGGCAGAGGGTTGTCATATCCGGCATCTTCCCCAAGGAGAGGATAGGAGGGGATATGGGGATTGTGGACACGTTGAATCAAGCGGGCTTACTCGCAGGGCTCTATCTGAGCGGATTCCTTCCGGGTTACGCCCTCCCCTTCATCGCGGCGGGAGCGCTCGCCATCTTCATAATCCCCGTCGCCGCTTCCCTCAAGCCGAGATTCTGAAATTTGAGGAGGAGGGAGAGCAGAAGGGAGCCCCTTCGGAGGATGAGGGGAATGGAGGAGGGATGGAGCAGAATTCGAAGCGCTCTGGAGAGGAGGCATCCGTGCCGATCGAAGGAGAAATCGGGACTTTCGAGCATCCTCTTTGCGATCTCGGGGAGGAGGAAGAGGAGCCTCTCGACCTCCCCCTCCCGGAGCCTTTCGAAGAGCAAGCGAAGCCGAATTCCCCTCCTCATCTCCTCGCCGAGAATCCCCCTCCATCCCCTCTCGTAAGCTCTGCAGGCCTCCTCCGTGGAGAGGTTTCCGGATAAAGCTTCCTTCAAGATCTCGGCCAGCTTCTCGGCGCACAGAACGCCCCACAGGATCCCCCCGCCGGTCGTGGGCTTGTTCTGCCCCGCCGCCCCTCCTACG
>CAYRBX010000027.1:889-9752 GCA_964422695.1 uncultured Dehalococcoidia bacterium | reverse complement strand
GATTATGGAGCGGGAGATGGCGATGATGAGGCGGGGATGAGGGCGGGAGGCGGCGGGGAGGATATCCTCGATCCTTCCCCCCTGAGCTCCTATCCCGGGAATGAGGAAGAACATCTCGGGGCAGAGGGCGCGAAGGCGGCGGAGGATGTGAGGGCTTCCGGCTCCCACCACAAGCCCTATGTTCCCCTTCTCATTCCACTCCCTCGCCTTGAGGGCGATGAGCTCGAAGAGAGGAGGGGAGCCCCGGTCTTGAAAATCGGAAGCGGTCTTGTTCGAGGAGCGGCACAGGACGAACACCCCCCTCTCCGGATACTCGAGGAAGGGCTTTATCCCTTCGAAGCCGAAGAGGGGATTTACGGTCACGGCATCGAATTCGAAGATCTCGAAGAGAGCTTTGGCGTAAAATCCCGCCGAATGGGGGACATCGCCCCTCTTCCCATCTCCTATCACGGGTATTTCGGGAGGAACGGCCTTCCTCGTTCGAAGCAGGATCTCCAGGCCCTCCGCGCCCAAGCTCTCGTAGAAGGCGAGATTCAATTTGTAAGCGCAGACCAGATCTTCGGTCGCCTTTATGATCTCGAGATTGAAGCTCAGGGGATCTCTCGAGGCGGGGAGGGGAGGCTGGGGATCGAGGCCTATGCAGAGGAGGCTCCTCCTCTCCCTCGAGATCGAAGCAAGCCTTTCGAAGAAGTTCATCCCAAAGCTTAAAAGTAAGCTTCGGAGGGGGGAGCGTCAACGCACTTTAAGCCCTATCTCCCTTTTGATAGAATCCTTTAGCGGGCTCCGAGAAGGGAGGATGAGAGGGTTATGCTGTTCCCGGGAACTCACAGAGAGGAGGAGCCGGAAAAAGCGGACGGGGTGAGATTTATCATCTGGCTCGTAACCGGGAGGTGCAATTTCTCCTGCCGCCACTGCTACGCCTCCCGCTTCGCCGGATGCCCGGAGCTTGAGGAGAGCGAAGCCGAAAGGCTTGTAAGGGAAGCGGCGGCCGTCGGGGTGAGATATATCTCCCTCACGGGGGGAGAGGTCTTCCTGCGCCCCGAGGTCTTGAAGCTCCTCCGCCTCATGAGGGAGCTCGGCATAAGGACGAGCGTGGTGACCAACGGCTCCTGCCTCTCCGATGAGGTGCTCGAAACCCTTCGCGAATGCGAGACCTTCGTCTTCCTGAGCGTAGATGGAGCGAGAAGGGAGACGCACGAGGCCATTCGAGGTTCGGGAACTTGGGATTTCATCTTCCCCGCGGTGGAGAGATTGCACAAGTACGGAATCGGCTTCTCCACCGTGATGTCGGCGAGCAAATTGAACTTCGAGGAGATCCCATCCTACCTTGAGCTCTCCAGAGACCTCGGATCTCTGAGAGGCTGCATCATCCCCACGATGCCCTCGGGGAGGGCCACCATGGATCTCGTTCTCTCCCCCGAGGAGATGTTGCGAGCTCTTCGGTTGGCTCTGGAGGCGGCCGAAAGGCTTCAATTTCACGTCTCCTGGTGGTGCACGCCCTTCGCCTACCTTGCGGGAAAATCCAAGTACGTCTCCTGCAGCTTCTGCAGGCTCGATGATGATGAGATGGATCTCGATCCTCAGGGGAATGTGCTCTTATGCGATGTGCTCGACGACGTGCTGGGGAACGTTCGGGAGAAGGGGATTCTCGAAGCTTGGAGGGAGCAGGAGAGCAATCCCGTGGTGAAGAGGCTTTCGGATCCCGTTCTCGCCGATGTCTGCTCCGATTGCCCTCTGCGGCGGAAGTGCAGGGGAGGATGTTTCGCCCGGGCAAAGCTCATGACCGGAGATCTCTTCGCTCCCGATCCCCTCTGCCCCAAGGTGGCGGGCCTCATCTGATCAGTGCTCGAGCTTGAAATCGAATTCCTCCCCCTTCGCTCCCACCACCACCGTATCTCCTTCCCTCACCCTGCCCTGAAGGATGAGCTCGGAGAGCTTGTTCTCTATCTCCCTCTGAATCACCCTCCTCAGAGGCCTTGCCCCCATTAAGGGATCGAAGCCCTTGCGGGCGAGGAGCTCTCTCGCCTCATCGGTGAGCTTCACCTCGATCTTCTGATCTCTGAGCCTCTCATTGAGCCTTCTTATGAGGATGTCCACGATCTTGAGGATCTGCTCGCGCTTGAGGGGATGGAAGATGACGACCTCATCGATGCGATTGAGGAATTCGGGACGGAAGTACTGGCGGACGATCTCGAGCATCCGCTCTTTGGTGCGCGCGAACTCCCTATCTATCTCCTCCTCGATCTCCCTGCGCCTCGCCTCGAGCTTCTCCTTCAATTCCCTGTAGGTCTTCTCGTCGATCTCCCCCTCTCTGAACCTCCCTTCGAGCGCTCTGAGCTCCCTCTCGACCTCCTCGACCCTGTGCTTGAACCGATCCATCACCTCCCTCAGGAACTCGCTTCCGAGATTCGAGGTCATGATGATCACGGTATTGCGGAAGGAGACGGTCCTCCCGTGAGAATCGGTGAGGCGCCCGTCGTCCAGAACCTGAAGGAAGAGATCGAAGACTCTGGGATGAGCTTTCTCGATCTCATCGAGCAATATCACGCAGTAAGGCCTCCTCCTCACCGCCTCGGTGAGCTTCCCCGCCTCCTCATAGCCCACATATCCCGGAGGAGCTCCTATGAGCTTGGAGATGGAATGCTCCTCCTTGAACTCCGACATATCCAGCCTGATCATCGCGTCCTCATCTCCGAAGAGGAATTCCGCCAGAGCTCTGGAGAGCTCGGTCTTCCCCACGCCGGTGGGGCCGAGGAAGAGGAAGGAGCCCATAGGCCTTCTGGGATCCGAAATTCCGGCTCTGGCCCTCCTTATCGCTTCGGAGACCGCCGCTATCGCCTCCTCCTGCCCTATGATCCTCTGATGCAGATATTCCTCCATTCGGAGCAGCCTCTCCCTCTCCTCCTCCAAGATCTTCGAGACGGGAATGCCGGTGCTCTCGGCGACCACCTCGGCCACATCCTCGGCCGTGACCACAATCCCCTCCGCCTCCTTCTCCTCCTTTTCCTTCTTCTTCTGGAGCATGAGCTTCTTCTTGAGCTCCTTCAGCTCATCGCTCAAGCTCTCCCACTTCCTTATATCCCCCTCCTCCTCGGCCTTCTTCACCTCCTCCTCGAGCTCCTTTATCCTCCTCTCGAGCTCCTCGAGGGCTTTCTCCTTCGATAGGATGGCGGCGAGCTTGGCTTCGAGCTCCTCCTTCTGCTTCGCGAGCCTCGCCGCCTTCTCCTTATCCCCCTCCCTCTCGGCCCTCCTCATCTCCTCCTCGAGCCTCTCCATGGAGGCTCGAAGCTCCTGCTCCTCGACCGACGGGTAAATGGATTTGAGCTTCTTGCGGGCCGCGGCCTGATCCAAGACGTCTATGGCCTTATCGGGGAGGTGCCTGTTCTGAATGTACCTGTGGGTGAGCTTCACGGCGGCCTCCAGAGCTTCATCCGAGATCCTCACCCCGTGATGCTCCTCATACCTCGGCCTGAGCCCCTTCAGGATCTCGATCGTGATCTCGGGAGAAGGCTCCGAGACCCAGATGGGCTGAAATCTCCGCTCCAGAGCGGAATCCTTCTCTATATACTGTCTGTATTCATCGGGGGTGGTGGCTCCGATGACTTGGAAATCTCCTCTCGCCAGAGCGGGCTTCAGGAGGTTCGCGGCGTCCAGAGCGGCCCCCTCGGCCCTCCCCGCTCCCACGATGTTGTGGATCTCATCGATGAAGAGGATGACATCTCCTCTCGATCTTATCTCGTCGAGAAGGCTCTTCATCCTCTCCTCGAATTCCCCTCTGTACTTGGTTCCGGCCATCAGTGCTCCCATATCAAGTTGAAGGATTCGCTTCCCCTTGAGATCCGGAGGAACCTCTCCCTTGGCTATGCGCTGAGCGATGCCCTCGACTATCGCCGTCTTCCCCACCCCCGCCTCTCCCACGAAGACCGGATTGTTCTTCTGGCGGCGGCAGAGCACCTCTATGGCCTGATTGATCTCCCTCTCCCTTCCGATGACGGGATCGAGCTTCCCCTCCTCGGCCTTCTTCGTGAGATCTATGGCGAACCTCTCCAGAGTGGGCATCTCCTCCTCGGCCATCTCCTCTCTCATCCTGTTGCCTCCGGCTATCCTCTCCTTTCTCGCCTCCTCCAGGAAATGTATGAGCTGAGAGAAGTAACTCCCCCCGATGCTCTTGGGAAGGGAGCGAAGGGCTTCGGTTATCTCGGAAACCCCTATTCCGTCTCGAGAGAGCGAGGCGGCTTTATCCAGAACCTCCTCGACATAATAGGAATAGCGGAATCCGTCGCGGCTCCTCCCGAGAACTTCCTGATACAAGCGGGAGGTGATCCTTCGGGGATCTATCCCGCGATCGGCGAGATCCCTGAGGGAGCTTCTCAATTTCTCGGAGAAATCGAGAACGCTCCTCAGGAACTCCTCGCTCTGCTCCCGGGAGAGGCCGTATTTCGAGGTGAGAGCGTTCAGCGAATTGAGGAACCTCTTCGGGATCGTTATCCGATCTTCTCTGAGAACCCACCTCCTCCTCTCCCTCTCCCCGTAGATATCGCCGAAGAACTCGCGAAGGAAGCGGGAGAGATCCGCTTCGAGGAGATCGAAGATGCTCCGCGGCTCCTCCACCGGAACCCATCTCTGAATGGAGAGGGTGGCGACCTCCTCCTCCCTCTCCCCTCTCAGCTCCCTCTCCAAAGCGCCCTCCAGGTGATCGAGCATGGTCTCGATGGCCTCTTCGACCATTCTGGGCGGGTAATCTCTTGTGAGGGAGTTCTTGAGGTTTTGAAGGCTTTCGATGTAGGAGCGAATGCCCCTTTCAAGCTGCGAGTAAAATCTCTCAAGCTCCTTCTCGAGCTCTCTTCTCGCCATCTCGATCGAGATCCCCTTTCTCTCAAGCCACTTCGTGAAGGGATTCTTGCCGTCGGCGGAGAAGAGGGCCCAGAGGAGGTGATCCGTATCCAAGATGCTCTCCCCCCGCCTCCTGGCGATCTCCTCGGCCTCTCCCAGAACGAGCTTCGCGCTCTCGGCGAGCTTCTTCCCCTTCCACTCCATCTCTCCCACCTCTCCCGCTCTCAATTCATATTACATATCGGCAGAAGATTTGAGAAAGGTTTAAGGCCGACGCCCGAAGAGTTTTTACGATCTTTTAATTTTCGCCCGGTTTCCGGAAGCCTCGAAGCGAGGACGATATTTAACCTCCCGCGCCGGCCCGGCGAAGGAGATCTTCCAGCGCCTTTCTCTTCTCTTCGAACTCCGGCCGGTTCAGAGGAGGGCAATCCTCGGGCTTCCTCCGACCCTGAATGACGGACATGGCGAAGGCAAAGCATGTCGGAAGGCCGCATTCCCGGCAGTTCGTCTTCGGAAGGAGATCCAAGATATCTTTCGCTTTAAGAGCCCTCTTCTCATATACGGGGGTTATCTCTTTCCTTCTCTCCCATGTCCGGTTGATGAGGTCCCGAAGTTCGTTCAAGGCCTGCTCCCCCTCCTCCCGGGTCGGGACCTGAGCCAGATTTATTGCCCGGGGGAAGATGGTCACCAGCATCTGGCCTCCCCGGAACCTGAAGGTAAGGGTCTTCCCCTCCGGATTGTAGATCGCATCCTTGAGCACGGCGTTGAGATAGGGGAGTACCTCGCTCACATCATCGGAGAGCTCTGTTTTTATTCTTATCCATTCGGGATTTACTACGCAGGGAAGGATTTCCGTTATCCTCCATTCCCTCAAAAGCATATTTTTCCACCTCCTTCAGGGCACCGCTCCTATCATCTTGAGCCCCATGTAGGTCATCACTGCTACAAAGAGGTAGCGAAGCTGTTTCGCGGGGAGGAGGTGAGCCGTTCGGGCGCCGACCTGAGCCATGGCGATGCTGGTGGCGGCGAGGGCGAGCCAAGCTATAAGATTTATGTACCCGAAGGAATATTCCGGGCGGCCGGGGACATGAAGGCCGTTTATGAAATAACCGAGGGCTCCGGCCGCCCCGCTGAACATCATCATCGCGGTGGAGGTTCCGACGGCCTTATGCATTCTGAACTTCAAAATCGTGGTGAGGACCGGAACCATGAGCACCCCACCCCCTATGGCGATGAGGCCGCTCACGATTCCCAGAGGGAAGCCCAGAGCTCCCCACAGAAGCGGGTTTTCCCTCGGCTCCTCCTCTATCTTCGGAGGTCTTGCGGTGAGCATCCTCACGGCTGCGGCGAGGATCACGCCTCCGAAGACGATCTTTATTATCTCCCCCCTGATAAATCGCGAGGTTATCGTCGACCCGAGGAGCGCTCCGGCCGCCACGGCTATGCCGAGGATTATACCCGCCTTCCACCAAACCGCCTTCCTCCGATGATGAGCTAAGGAACCGCTTATAGCCGTGGGGAAGACCACCATAAGGTTCGTCCCGAAAGCGACCTTCACCGCTATATCCGTGGGAACCCCCATATGGGTGAATACTATCGTCATCACGGGAACCATGATGAAACATCCGCCGACACCGAGGAGCCCCTGAGCGAAGCCGACCCCCGCCCCCGTTGCCAGCAAGATGAGGATGTATTCTGGAGCCATTTCCCACCTCCTTAAGCTTTATCTTCGCGGCCGGATCTCCGCGTAACAGCAGTCTTCAGGGCCCCGGCCGCCGCGGCGAAAATCGTCGAAGCCATGGCGAATCTCCTCTGTATCCCTAAATGCGCATAAACGCTTATATTGCAGGAAAAAACTTCAGGCTTCTCCTTCCAGCCGCTTCTGAGCGGCGCTCGGCCCGATTCGCTCCGCTTTCTTCAGCCTCTCCCGATCGAGGGCGGCGGTCTCATCCCCCTCGAGGGATCTCCTCACGGCTTCGAGGAGGCGGCGCCTGGTCTCATCCATCTCCTCGTTTATGGAATAAAGCATCCAGAGCCCGTCCCGCCTCACCTTGAGGAAACCGGCATCGTAAAGCGCCCTGAGGTTGCGGGAGGCCCGGGTTTGGGAGATGCGGAGCGCCTGCATCACCTCACAAACGCAGCACTCCCTCTCCAGCAGGAGATTCAGGATCCGAAGTCGCGTCTCATCGGACAAGGCCTTGAAGGCCTTTACCAGATCTCGCATAACCCTATATGCTTATATGCGCATTTAAACATAAATCTTGCGCCTTTATCCTGTCAAGAGGCGCTTATAGGCGGGTGCTACTTCCACGGACTTTCGGTTCTGCCGAAATTCCGGCCCAAGATGACGAGGTCTCGGATATCGATGATCCCATCGCCGTTCAGATCGCCGGCGAGGAGCAAAACCGTGCCCACATCCTCCACCTCACCCGGCTCGACCACGACATTCGATTTCACGGCGGGGAGGAATCCCGGCATGACGGCGGTCACGGTGTAGGTGCCGGGGGCGACCTCGATGGAGAAATCACCCTTGGAATCGGTAACCGCCTTCTCCTCGCCGTCGAGCAGGATCCTCACTCCGGAGAAGTCCTCCCTTCCCTGAAGCAATACTCTTCCTTTGATCCTCCCCGAAGCGCCGACCACCGGAAGGCCGGCCTCCTTCCAAGCGGTTATCCCGCCGAGCATGTTATAAATGCCGGGGAAACAATGGTCGGCGAGGATCTCGGAAGCAAGGCCGCTCCGGTAGCCGCTTTTACAGTAGACGATGATGGCCTTGTCCTTATCCAGCTCGTTCAGCCTCGCCTCCAGTTCGCTCAGAGGTATGAGTTTGGCCCCCGGAATGTGTTCGGCTTCGAATTCTGAGCGAGTTCTCACATCGAGGACGATGACATTTTCGTCTGCCTGCATCATCCCCCAAGCGTCTTGAGGGGAGATATTCTTATATCCCGCTTTAACCTTCACCTCATCGCCGCTCCACTCCGCCGGTATCTCCTCGGCCTGAATATCGCTCAGAACTCCGTCAACGAGATTTATCTTGCTGCTCCGGCATGCCTTGCCTGAAACATGGAAGTGAAGGACGGCGAGGCTTCCGGAGCCGCTTGCTCCCGCAAGGCCGGGGATGTTCTGCACGATGACGCACTTGCCCGGCTCATACTCATTCCATGTGTCCACCGGAATTTCGGTTCCGTTTATCTCTCCGGGAGTGACATCATCAAGCTTGAGGACAGAGGGATCAAAGGTCACCGTATAATTGGCGGCGTCGAAATCTGTCACATTTTCAATTCTGATCGTGGCGGTGAAATCGCCCCCTTCTGTAACCTCCTCCGGGGCATCTACGGAGACGGTGGTTCCCTGCGCTTCCATAGCAGTGCCTCTTAAATGACCGGGAAGGAGGAAAGCCACACCAAGCAAAAGCGCAGCAACGACAAATACCGATAATATCACCTTCTTTTTCGATTTAATCCTCTGCATCTCCGCCCTCCTGTATCTTATTCCCGATAACTATGGACACAAAGCTTGGGGCGATGCCTGCCTCTCCAATCCCATTTCTCAATCCAGCTTGGCAATAATTCTCTCTACTTTGGTGATATCAAGTGCATTTATCTTCCCATCACGGTTGGCATCGGCTCCGCAGGTAAGGGGATCGAGCTTGGCGATAATGCGCTCCACCTTGGTGATATCCAGGGCGTTGACCTTCCCATCGCCGTTGGCATCTCCGGGAAGGAGGAGGAAGACCTTGCTTGCGATGTTATTGGTTTCGTCGGATTCCTGAGGTTGGCAATCCGAGATCCTCACGAAGATCTCATGCTCTCCCTTCTCCGCAGCGCCGAAGCTCCATGTGATCTGCGCCTCCGCCGCTCCTCCCGCCGGAATACCCGCAAGATCCTGCTCCCCGATCAGAATCCCTCCTCCATTCGGATCGCCGTCGTAGAAGAAGACCTTAGCCGAAGCGGCATCTCCTTCGCCGATGTTGTGAATAGTGGCCTTGATCGTGAGCTCTCACGATCAAGGCCACTATTCACAACATCGG
>CAYRBX010000027.1:0-879 GCA_964422695.1 uncultured Dehalococcoidia bacterium | reverse complement strand
CTCTAATGAAGGAAGGAAGGACTCAGAAGGAGAGATAAGGCCTGCCTGGAATTCTTCTAACACGGTAATAGTCATTGAAGTGGAGCTCTGCGCTCCTTTATCATCGGTTACGATTAAAGTGACTTCATAATCTCCTGGCTGGTTATAAGAGTGAGTAACACTTTTTCCTTGGGCCGTACTTGCGTCTCCAAAGTCCCATTCGTACTTCACGATTTCCCCATCCGGATCGTAACTCGAAGATGCATCGAAAGTAATATTCTGATCGACAAAAGGAATTTCCGGTGAGCAAGTGAAAGATGCAATCGGCGCTTCGTTTTCTTTAATCGTAATTGTTGCCGTGGCTAACTTGCAACAATACCTCGCAGTTATAGTTACAGAACCTTTTGATAAAGCTTTAAACTTTCCGCTTTCCTCTGGGCGGAGAATTGAAGAATCGCTTGAGCTCCACGACACTTTGCCGGTCACATCTTCAGATTTCCCGCTCGCATATATAGCCGTTACCTTAAGGTTGAGTTCATCACCAACGTATATCGTTTTTGATTCTGGAGAGATCTTTAAATCCTTTATCTTTTCTCTCTTCTTTCCTGTATCCACCCATCGTGTATCGGTTACTTCATATATGCAAGAGCCCTCATAACAGTAATAATCCCTGTATTTTTGCTCCTTTTGTTCTTTTTCATAACATGAATTTTGAGGATCCTCTACCCATCTAATTTTTCCGGTATCATACCAGCCGTCACAATTCCCATTACAGCAGCAATCAGTCCCATTAGTTTTATTTCTGTATTCATAACTGCCATCACACGTCAATCTCCTCTCCTTACATGGATTGTCAGGAACGGTCTCCCATCCGGAATTCACACATACCTTATATGATTT
>CAYRBX010000026.1:0-9882 GCA_964422695.1 uncultured Dehalococcoidia bacterium | reverse complement strand
CCCTTAAGCTCCCACCGTCTGTAATATGTACACATCTTCTGCGGAAATTTCAAGTCCTGATGGAGGAAAAATTTCACTTTCTTGAATTTGTCTCCAAAATTGAGACCACTCATCTTCGATCTCCTCCCCGATTTCAATTTAGGAGGGAGAGGGTAAACGAGGCAGTAAACCCGGGGTAAAATTTCGGTAAAGCCGGGTTAACAGAAGGTAAAAGGGCGGGGGATTTACTCGGAGGGATCGAATTTGTAGCCCACCCCCCTTTCGGAGAGGATCATCTTGGGGTTTTTGGGATCGTCTTCGAGCTTCTGCCGCAATCTCTGAATGTAAACCTTGAGGTATTCGGTGGCGTCGGCGTATTCGGAGCCCCAGATCTTGCTCAGGAGAACGCTCTGAGGGAGGACTCTCCCTTTGTTCTTGACGAGCTGGCAGAGGAGATTGTACTCGATGGGGGTGAGCTTCACGGGCTTTCCGTTCTTGTAAACGCGCCTCTGAGCCGTATCGATGGTTATGGGGCCGGCCACCAAGGGCTTCTCCTCCCTGGCGAGCTGAGGCATGTGAGAGCGGCGCAAGACCGCCTTCACCCGAGCGAGGAGCTCCACGGGGCTGAAGGGCTTCACGATGTAATCATCGGCTCCGAGCTCCAAGCCCTTTATGCGGCTCGTCTCATCTCCCCTCACGGTGAGGATGATGAGAGGGACGTTGGAGAAGGAGCGGATCTCCCGCAGGACGTCGAAGCCGTCCATATCGGGAAGGCCCAGATCCAAGATCACGATATCGGGATTCTCCTTCCCCACAAGCTCTATGCCCTTCCGTCCCTCGGAGGTGGAGATGAGCTCGACTTGAGGCCAGCGGAGCTCGAAGCAAATGGAGACCGTCTCTATGATTCCGGGATCGTCCTCTATGACGAGGACCTTAATCTCTCAGCACCCCCTTCCCGAACTATTATACATTCAGGCGAGCACTATATTGATGAGGCGGCCGGGAACGAAGATGATCCTCCGGATCTCCCTCCCCTCGATATGAGATCTTATCCTCTCCCGCTTGAGGGCGATCTCCCTCGCCTCCTCCTCGGTTATGCTCGCCGGCACCCTCACCTTATCTCTCACCTTCCCGTTCACCTGAATCACAAGCTCGAATTCCTGCTCTCTCGCGAGCTCCTCATCCCAAGAGGGGAAGGATTGAAGATGCACGCTTCCCGAATTCCCGGTCCTCTCCCAGAGCTCCTCCGCTATATGAGGGGCGGATGGGGCCAGGAGCAGAATTAAGGTTCGGATCGCCTCCCTCCATGCCGGAAGCTCCGAGATCCTGTAGGTTTCCTTCATGCGGGAGAGGAAATTGGTGTATTCCATGAGGGCGGCGATCATGGTGTTGAAGCGGAATTTGTCAAGATCGTTGTACACGCGCTTTATGGTGCGGTGGGTCATGCGCCGAAGCTCCGAAGCGGAGGATTCGTCGATCTCGGGAAGGCCTTCGGGCTGGGGCTCGAGCACAAGCCTCCACACTCTGTTGAGCCAGCGCCATATCCCCACAAGGCCGCTCTCGTTCCACTCTCCCCCCTGCTCCCAAGGCCCCAAGAACATGAGGTAGAGGCGAACCGCATCCGCTCCGTACTTCTCCACGTAGGGATCGGCGGAGATCACATTGCCGTGAGATTTGCTCATCTTCCTACCGCCGTGAATGATGGTTCCCTGAGTGAAGAGCTTCTTGAAGGGCTCCCTGAAGCTCACGATCCCGAGATCGTTCAGGGCCTTTACGAAGAAGCGGGCGTAGAGGAGGTGCATGGTGGCGTGCTCCGCCCCGCCGGTGTAGAGATCGACGGGAAGCCAGTAAGCCGCCTTTTGAGGATCGAAGGGGCCTTTATCGTAGCCGGGGCTTGTGTAGCGAAGGAAGTACCAGGAGGAGCACATGAAGGTATCCATGGTGTCGGTCTCCCGGCGGGCCGCCCTCCCGCATCTGGGGCAGGAGGTGTTCACGAAGGAATCGCAGTACTTGAGAGGGGATTCTCCTGTGGGCTTGAACTCGGCCTCCTCGGGGAGGAGGACGGGGAGATCCTCCTCGGGAACGGGGACGATGCCGCACTCCGAGCAGTAGATGATGGGGATGGGGGCCCCCCAGTATCGCTGCCGGGAGATGAGCCAATCCCGAAGCCTGTAGGAGACCGTTCTCCTCCCGAGCCCCTTCCGCTCCAAGTATTCCGCAAGAGCCCTCTTCCCATCTTCGCTCCACATGCCCGAGAACTCGCCGGAGTTCACCATCTCCCCCGGCCCCTCGTAAGCTTCGGAGAGCCCTTCCCCCTGCTCGGGAGGCCGGATGACCACCTTTACGGGAAGGCCGAAGCGGCGGGCGAATTCGAAATCCCTCCGATCGTGAGCGGGAACGCCCATAACGGCTCCCGTTCCGTAAGAGGGGAGAACGTAATCGGCGATCCAGATGGGTATCTCCTCTCCGGTGAGAGGATGTCTCGCGTAAGAGCCGGTGAAGACGCCGGTTCGCTCCCGCTCCATGGATTCCCGATCCACATCGCTCAGGTAGCGGCTCTCCTCGATGTACCTCTCCACTTCGGCGCGATGCTCGGGAGAGGAGAGCTTCCGGGAGAGGGGATGCTCGGGGGCAAGAGCCAGGAAGGTCGCGCCGTAGATCGTGTCGATCCTCGTGGTGAACACCTTTATCTCCCTCTCCTCCAAGCCCAAGTGGGAGATATCGAATCCGACCTCCACCCCCTCGCTCCTTCCTATCCAGTTGCGCTGCATCGCCTTTATGTGCTCCGGCCAGTCCAGATCATCGAATTTCAGGAGCTCTTCGGCGTATTTGGTTATGCGGAAGAACCACTGCTCAAGCTCCCTCCGGTAAACTCGAGTTCCGCAGCGCTCGCACCTCCCCTCCACGACCTGCTCGTTCGCAAGCACCGTCTGGCATTGAGGGCACCAGTTGACCGGAGCTTTGGCGCGGTAGGCAAGACCCCCTTCATAGAGCTTGAGGAAGAACCACTGAGTCCAGCGGTAGTACTCGGGAAGGCAGGTGATCACCTCGCGAGACCAGTCGTAGCTCGCCCCAAGGCTCCGAAGCTGGCGCCTCATGCGCTCGATATTGCGCATCGTCCACTCTTTCGGATGAACCCCATACTTTATGGCGGCGTTCTCGGCCGGAAGGCCGAAGGCGTCGAATCCTATGGGGTGCATGACGTTGTAGCCTCTCATCCTCATGAAGCGGGCGTGAGCGTCGGAGGGGGCGAGAGCATACCAGTGGCCGATGTGAAGATCTCCGGAGGTGTAGGGGAACATGGTGAGCGCATACCATTTGGGACGGGGATCGTCCTCCCTGGCCCTGTAGATCCCCTCCCTCTCCCACCTCTCCTGCCACTTGGGCTCTATCTCCCGGGGGTTGTAAGCGGGGATCATCTCCTCTTATTTTAACCCTTTTCCTCCCCGAACTTGACACCTCCTCTCCCTCTTCCTACAATACCTCGCTGCACGATATATAGAGGGGGATGAAGATGAAGATCCTGCTTGTGGAGACCAAGCACCCTTACGTGACCTCCTCTTACTCCTACCCGAGGGGGGCGGTTCCCTACGCTCTCGTGTGCGTGGCCACCTACCTTCGGGAGAAGGGGAAGGATGTGGAGATCTTGGATATGAACGCGGAGGATATGGATTACGACAAGCTCCCCGAGGTTCTGGAGGAGAAGAAGCCGGATGTGGTGGGGGTTCCGAGCGCCTGCACGATGTACATTCCCGATTCCTTCAGGGTGTGCAAGATCGCGAAGGAGGTGAATTCGGGAATCGTAACGGTGGGGGGAGGGATAAACTTCACGGCCGCCACCGAATTCTACATGAGGATGTGCCCTGAGCTCGATTTCGTGGTGAGAGGAGACGGGGAGCACACGATGCTGAGGCTCGTGGAGGCTTTGGAGAGAGGGGAGAGGGATTTCTCCAAGATACCGGGGCTCGCTTGGAGGGATGGGGAGGAGATCCATGTGGGGCCGGAGTACTACATAGACGATCTCGATTCGCTCCCCCATCCCAATTGGGATCTCGTGGATCTCGACAAATACGGCCTCGGCATCTTCCCTCCGAGCTGGGGGAAGCAGGTGATGTTCACCTTGGCGAGAGGATGCCCCTACAGGTGCAATTTCTGCGTGGCGACGAGAGGGCAGGGAAGGTACAGGTGCCCGAGCGTGGATTGGTCTCTGGAGGCGATAAGAATCCTGCGGAGGAAGTACGACAGGAGAATGCTCTATATAAACGATCTCTGCTTCGGGGTGAGCAGAGATTGGACGGAGGAGCTCTGCAAGAGGATCATCGAGGAGAAGCTCGATGTGAACATGTGTGTGGATATGCGAACCGATCTCGTGGTGAAGCACAAGGATCTCCTCCCGCTCATGAGGAAGGCGGGGGTGAGGATCGTGTGCCTCGGGGTCGAAAGCCCTCTCGAGGAGGATGAGCCCAAATACCAGAAGAAGGCCGGGGGGAAAAGCCCCGCGGGAATGGCCGAGGAGGCCGTCAAGTACGTGAAGAGGGCGGGAATCGAGCTTTGGACCTTCAATATGGTGGGGGCCCCCTGGCACACCCCCAGGGATATAAAGAAGATCTTGGACTTCGCCGACAAGCTCGACGGGGAGGTCACCATCTTCTCCATCTTCACCCCCCTTCCCGGAACCCCTCTTTACGAGGAGATGAAGGAGAGAGGGCTCATCCTCACCGACGATCTCACCTACTTCTCCGAAACCGAGCCCATAACCAAGAACTTCTACATGACCCCGGAGGAGCTCTTCGTCCTCTACGCGGAGCTCTGGGTCGCCTTCTACGCCAAGCCCCTCCGAATACTCAAAGGGCTCCTCTCGAGCGAGGACACCTTCAGGGGATGGTTTTACCGCAAGCTCTACGGGAGATCCAAAGCTTTCGGCAAGCGCATTCGCTCCGCCAGGGAGAGAGGGCACTGGCCCATCTCCCCCGAGGAGGAGAGGAGGCTTCAGAAGTGGGCCAAGAGGGTTTTGGGCTCGAATCGCTTCGAGATGCTCCTTCAGGATCTCGCCTTCCAGTTCTTCTTCAAGGTTCTCGGAAAGGGGAAAGCGGCCTGAAGAGCTCTCGCATTTGACATCCCCTCCCCTCCGCCCTATAATACCTCGCAGCGCGATATATAGAATGGCAAAGGAGGCTTTATGAGGCTTTGGGTGGCGACGAACTGGGATGAGGAGTTGCTTCGGGAGGCTTTGGGGAAGCCCGTTGAGGGCTTCTTCGGCGCCCTTCCGGGAGATCCGGCGACGGGAGGGGGAAGGCCGGGGACGATCATCCCGAAGGTGGGGAGGGAGGAGGTCGCCGCCTATGTGAGGAAGCTTCACGAGATGGGATTCAAATTCGCTTACGCCATGGGAGGGCCTTGCTTGGGCAATCGCGAGTACACCCCCGAGGGGTATCGGGAGATCTTGGAGCATCTGGAGTGGCTCTGCGAGATAGGGACCGATTACATCATCGTCTCAAATCCCTTCCTCTGCGAGCTCGCAAAGCGGAAATTCCCCAAGCTCGGGGTGATCGTCTCGGTCGTCGCTCATGTGAACACGGTAAATGCTCTTAAGTTCTGGGAGGATCTGGGGGCCGATGTCGTAAATCTTGATTTCATGATCAACAGGGATTTCCCCACCCTCCGGAAGCTTGTGGAGGCCGCAAGCTGCGAGGTGGAGCTTTTGCTCAACGACGGCTGCCTTCTCAACTGCCCCTACAGGATCTCGGATTACTGCTTTTACTCTCACGCCTCCTCGGCCGGAGGGGCTTATTCGGGCCCCATGAGCTATACGGATACAAGATGCCCGATGAACAAGCTCCAAGATCCCGCATGGCTTCTCCGATCTCCTTGGATTCGCCCCGAGGATCTCGCCGAATACGAGAAGATAGGAGTGAGGAGGTTTAAGATCTCGGGGAGGGAGTTTACGACCGAAAAGCTCCTCAAGGCCATGAGGATGTACTCGGAGAGGAGGTCTTTCGGGAATTTCGCCGAGATCCTCTCGGGGCCTCCCGCCTTCGGGCACTTCCCCGGAATCGCAAAGGCCATCTTTCTGGATGCCGGGGCTTTGGACGGCTTTTTGGATTTCTTCAAGGAGGGGAGGTGCGATCATAACTGCCACATCTGCCGCTGGTGCGATAAGTGGGCGGAGAGGGCTTTGAAGGTGAACGAGGGGTTGCGAAGGGCGCTCCTTGAGGTGATGGGGGAGGCGATCGAGGCCATAACCGGAGGGGATCTTGAGAGGTTCATGCAATTCAACGAGCAGGTCAAGATGTTGGGATCCTCTCCCGAAGCCTCAAGAGCGCTCTTTGCGGAGATCGAGATGAAGCTTGGAGGAGGGTAGGGATGGAGAGAAGGGCCGCATTTCCGGATCCTCACGAGATCCCCGCTCCCCCCGGAGCCGAGGGATGGGAGGAGATGTACCCGAGGCACTGGCTCTTCGGGCAGGGGAGGGAGGAGGAGGAAGACAGGAAGATCTACTTTCAGATGAGCCTTCAAGCCCCTTACGTCTTCACCCCCATGGATTTCTGGTTCGGCGTTTGCGGCTTGGGGCACGCTCACGCTTACGCCAACGCCTGCCTTGCCATCCCCACGGTTTACGGAATCGAGGGGAGGATTCTCAACGGATATCTCTACGGAAGCCAGCCTCACGAGATCGAAGACCCCGAAATCGTTCGGGAGAGAGCCGCCATCTTCCAGGAGCGCATAGGCTTCATCATCGAGAACTTCGATGAGATCTGGAGGAAGTGGGTCGAAAGGAATATAAGCCTTGCCTCGGAGATCGAGAGCATAAGGTGGCCGGAGCTTCGGCTTGTGGAGGATTGGGATACGGGAAGCCCTCGCGCTCACATATTGGGAAGGGAGTATTCGCCCTCGGGCTTGGCGCTTATTCGCCTTTGGAATAAGCTCAAGAACATCATGTGGGAGAGGGCCTTCCTGCACTTCGATCTCCTGGATGTGGCGCAATCCGGATTTATGATCTTCCGCGATGCCATGCGAAAGGCCTTCCCCGAGATAAAAGAGGAGGAACTCGCCGCGATGCTCTACACTCCGGAGCAGCCGATCCTCGAGGGGGATTTCAAATTGAGGGAGCTTGCCGAATTCGCCGCGGAGCTCGGGGTCGACGAGCAGATCCTCAGAGATCTTCCTCCGGAGGAGGTGCTGGAGGAGCTGGGAAGGAGCGATGCGGGGAGGAAGTGGCTTGAGCGATGGGAGGAGGCGAAGCGCTGGCTTCACCTCACCAACGGGAACGCCATGTACCCGAGCCGCACGATCTCCTGGCTTGATGATCTCAAAATCCCCTTCAAATTCCTTCGCGATTACATAAAGGAGGTGCGAAGCGGGAGGAAGGTGAGGATCACCCGGGAGGAGCGGGAGAGGAAGGCCTCGGAGGCCGAGAGGCTCTTCAGCTCCTTTCTTGATCTCATCCCCTCCGAGGAGGAGAGGAGCGCTCTGAGGCGGGTTTGGGAGGGGGCTCGAAAGGTCATAGTTCCCATGGAGGGACATGCTTACTACAACGATCAGTGGATCGTGGGGGCGGCGAGCAGGAAGCTCCGGGAGCTCGGCGGGTATCTTGTGAAGTACGGGATTTTCGAGAGGGCCGACGACATCTGGTACCTCTCCCCCTTCGAGCTCGAAGAAGTCCTCTGGATGCTCGTGGCCTTCTGGTACGATCAGTATCCCGCCGCGGTGAGGCCATGGAGGGAGACCATCGAGCGGAGGCGCAGGATTATAGAGGTTCTCGAGAGGTGGACTCCCCCTCCGTTCCTTGTGGGCAAATACGCAAAGCCTCCGGAGCGCATCACAGAGCCCCTCTTCATCGTGCTTTGGGGGCTCACCGAAGAGATGCTCGCATCTCTTGTAAGCCCCCCCGAGAAGCCCGCGGAGCTTCGCGGCTGGGCCGCCTCTCCCGGAGTGTGCGAGGGGGTGGCGAGGGTGGTGCGCGATCCCATAAACGAAGCCGATCGCATAGAGGAGGGGGATATCCTCGTCGTCCCCTTCCTGACCCCGAGCCAGACCGTCGTCTTCTCCAAGATCAGGGGACTTGTCACCGATAGCGGAGGGGTGATGTCGCATCCGGCCATCGTGGCCAGAGAGTACGGCCTTCCGGCCGTCGTGGGAACCGGAATGGCGACCTCGATCCTGCGCGACGGGATGAGGATAAGGGTGGACGGCTCCAAGGGGACGGTTCAGATCCTCGAATAACCCGCGCCTTTTGACATCATATCCCGAATTAAGGGATAATAGGAGCGGCACAGCTTCAAGAAGGGGGGAATGATGAGAGGATTTTTCTTTTTCATCTTGGCGATCTTGCTCTCCCTTCCCCTTCCCCCAGGCCACGCGAAAGCCGAGGAAGCCGAGCTCGGAGCGATCGAGGGGAGGGTTTTCCTTCAGAGCCGCGCCGATCACAGCGGCGTTGAGGTGAGAGCCGGGGATTTGAGCACAAAGACGCGATCCGACGGAAGCTTCAGGCTTGAGGTTCCGCCGGGAACCTACAGGGTCGAGGCCTTCGCGGCCGGGTATCTCAGAGCGGAGGCGCTCGGAGTGGAAGTTCGTGCGGGGGAGACCGCATCCCTTCCCGAGATCACGCTCGTGGGAGGAGATGTGGACGGGGATGAGGCGATAGATGTAAGAGATGCGGCTCTCATCAGCGAGCACTTCGGGGAGCTTGAGGCCGGAGCTTGGGATATAAACGGCGACGGGATCGCGGATGTATTCGATCTCGTGAAGGTGGGAGCGCACTTTGGGGAGCTCGGGCCCCTTCCTTGGGCCGTCGCGGAGCTTGCGGATCTTGCGGTCGCGGAGCTTTCCGGAGAGTGGGTGGATGAAGGGGCCGGAACCTACAAAGTGAATTACGTCATCGCCAATCGGGGAGCGGCGGATGCTCCGGCCGGCTTCGATATCGCCCTCTTCGTCGACGGCGAGAAGGTGGAGGAGCAGGAGATACCCGTCAAGCTTCCTCCCTCCGGAGAATACCGAGGCGCCTTCCAATCGGTCATCACTTTAAGCGGCGATGAGGATAAGATCATCGTCTTCGTCGATTGCAATGAGGAAGTCGCCGAAAGCGATGAGGTGAACAACACGCGCCTTGTTTTCTTCCCGCCCCTCTCGGCCAAATTCCCCGATCTTGCGGGGGCCGTTGAGCGCGGAAAGAAGTGGCTTGCCGCGCAGCAGAATCCCGACGGCTCTTGGGGCTCGAGGTGGCAGGTCTCCAAAACCGCTTTGGCCATCTTGAAGTTCGAGATCGAAGCCTTCGAGAAGGGGATCTCGCCGTTCGATCCCTCCTACCCCTTCTCAAGGCATATAAGGAGGGGATATCGCTACATCTTCTCTCATGCTCACGTGATCGATATAGGGCCTCAGACGCACGGCCCCTTCGTGGATAATCCCGATCTCGACGGAGATGGGCGAGGAGTTTACTTCCTCTCCCCCGTTTACGGCCACAAGCCCACTTACATTTACGATACGAGCATCGTCGCCATGGCCATAGCCGCAAGCAACGCCCCCGCAAGAGTGATTCGCGCTCCGGGAAGTCCGGTGGACGGCTGGACCTTCCGGGAGGTGTTGCGAGATGCGATCGATTACCTCGCTTGGGCTCAAACCGATAAGGGCTTCGGGAGAGGCGGATGGAATTACGAGCCCATGGATAACGCCGGAGATCGAAGCGATCAATCCAACACGGGCTGGGTCACCTTGGCTTTGGCCTGCGCCGAAGCCCCGCCTCCTCTGGGCTTCGGCCTTCGGGTTCCCGGGTTCGTGAAGAGGGAGCTTGCGATCTGGGTGGATTACATACAGAACAAGATGGCGGGAAGCCCGGATGAGGGAGGCTCCGGATACACCGCTCCTTGGGAATGGGTCAACATCCTGAAGACCGGAAATCTCCTC
>CAYRBX010000025.1:0-10054 GCA_964422695.1 uncultured Dehalococcoidia bacterium | reverse complement strand
GGATTTCGATCGCGGAATGGGCGGCTCTCTTCAAGAACCTGCGCGGAGTGGTCTTATTTCCCGATGAGCCGGACAGGGAGAAGATAAAATGGCTTGCGCGAAAGCATCGATACAGGCGCTTGGGGATCGCTCCGGAGTACAGAGCGGCGGCCGAGATCCCGGAGCTCGGAAAGGCTCCCTTCGTTCCCCTCGCCTTCCCATCTCCCGAGCTTGAGAGGCTTGCCGATCTCCTCTCCCACAAAGCCCCCAAATACGTGATCGAATCTCTCGTCCTCTCCTGCTGCTACTCCTCTCCTCTTGTGATCGCCGATGAATCCCTTTTCGGAGAGCTGGAGCCCTTCACCCTCTGGAAGCTCAAAAGCAAAGAGAAGCTCAAGGAAAAGGATCTCATCTTCCACCTTCGAGTGGCCTCCTATGTGATCATCGACTTCTTCGATCTCGCACAAGAGGCCTTCGCCGCCCTCTCTGATCTTGGGAAGCTTGAGAGGCTCTGCGCCAAGAGGAAGGAGAAAGCCGAAAAGGACGGTTTGAGGAGATTCTGGAGGATTCCCCAAGATCCTGAAGGGAGGGTGATCTGCGCTTATGTGGATCTCCTTCCCTCCCTCCTCGAAGAGCTTCGAAAGGGAAACGAAAGGCTTTCGGAGCTCTGCTCCTCCGAATGGATCGCCCTCTCCCTCCCCATAACCTGCGCCTTCAATCTCGAAATCTGACCTCTTCTTGACTCCTCCTCCGGATGTGCTCATAATACCTCGCAGCACGATATATAGGGCGGGAGGTATTTCGAGATGGAGAAGGTGGCGCTCGTTTATCTCAATCGAACTCGTCCTCCTCTCTTCTCCTTGGGACTTGAGTATCTGGGGGCGGCTCTCCGGAGGGAGGGATTTGAAGTTGAGGTTCTGGATCTCTGCCTTGCGGAGGATCCGGAGAGGGCGATTCGGGATTTCTTCTCCAGAGATGAGTTCTTCGCCGTGGGAGTGAACTTGCGCAATTTGGATGATATGAGCGTGGCCGTTCCGAGGTTCTTCCTCGGGGAGTACAGGGAGATGGTGGAGCTCATAAAGAAGCACACCTCGGCTCCGCTCATCTTGGGAGGACCCGCCTTCACCCTCGTTCCCAAGGGGATTCTCGATTTCATGGGAGTCGAGATGGGGATAAGAGGAGAGGGGGAGGAATCCCTGCCCCTGCTCTTGAAGAAGATGAGGGCGGGGGAGCCCTTGGATGATGTGCCCGGCCTCGTCCTCCGTCGAGGAGCTCGGGTTTTGAGCAATCCTCCGAAGCCCTTGAATCTGGCCGATCTCCCCACGCCCGCAAGGGGGATTCTCGATGTCCCCCGCTACTTCAGGGAGGGAGGCATAGCCTTTGTGGAGGCGCGGCGAGGTTGCGATAAGAAGTGCATCTACTGCCCCGATCCTTGGATAAAAACCCCTCCCCTTCGCTTTCGCTCGCCCGAGAGCGTGGTACGGGAGATCGAAGTGCTGGCGGAGATGGGCGTCGATCACATCTACTTCTCGGATAGCGAGTTCAACGCTCCGGATGAGGAGTTCGCTTGCGAGATCTGCCGCCGCATGATCGAGAGGAAGCTTCACGAGAAGATCCAGTGGTATGTGGATATCCTCCCCGTCCCCTTCTCCGAGGAGTTCTGCAAGCTCCTGCGCAGGGCGGGATGCGCCGGAGTGGCCTTCAATATCGATGTCTGCTGCGATCGAATGCTGCGGAATATAAAGAGGGATTTCACCGTCGAGGAGATAAGGGCGGCGGCCGAGATCGCGCATCGCAACGAGCTTCCCTTCGTCTTCTACCTCCTCTTCGGAATGCCCGGGGAGGACAGGGAGACGGTGAGGGAATCCATAGAGAATCTCAAGAGGCTTCCGGCAGAGGGATTCGAGACCGTGCTCGGCGTTCGCGTAATTCCGGGAACCGAACTCGCCGAGATGATAAAACGAGAAGGGCCTCTCTCTCAGAATCCCGGCGTTTACGGGGAGAAGGAAGATAACGAAGATCTCCTCAAGCCCGTATTTTACATCTCCCCGCAGCTGGGGCCGGAGCCGGAGGCAAGAGCTTATATTGCCGATCTCATCGGAGATGATGAGCGCTTCTTCTTCCGGCGCAGGAGCGAGGGGCCGAGCGAAGCCACTTTCGGAAGCAACGAGCTTCTCGTCAAGGCCATAGAGATGGGCTATCGGGGAATACACTGGGATATCTTGAGGAAGCTCGCTCACGACGGGATTATCGATAAGTTGAGAGCGGAGATCCTGAGAGAGGCCCGCTGATTGCCTTTCTCGTTCTTTCCTGCTAAGCTTAAGGTAGCTTTCTCTCCGGCTTTATGGCTTTGAGGGCCGGACTCCCCGGGCGGGCGTCCTGTCCGCAAATGCCGCAAAGCCGGAGAAAGGACTTCCGGGAGGTTCGGAATGGCATTCGTGGACAGGACGCTCGTATGTCGGGATTGCGGCCGGAGAGCAACAATTTTATAAAGAGAAGGGCTTTCAATATGAACCTGCTTGCTGCCCTGAATGCAGGGCCGCTCGAAGGGGAGATCGCCAGAATAGATCCGCGCAGAGATTCAAGGTCATTTGCGATTCATGCGGCCGGGAATGCGAAGTGCCCTTCGAGCCGCGAGGAGATCGGCCGGTTTACTGCCGCGATTGCTTCCTCAAGCTCAGGGGAAAGTGAGCTTCTCGGGGCGGAAAGGCCATGAGGGTGGGGCTTCTCACCGTCAGGGCCTACCTTCCGGGCATCACCTCCCTGAAGGGGAAGCGCTCTCTCATAAGATCCCTCACCTCTCAGCTTCGGGATAACTTCAATATCTCCGTCGCCGAGATAGGAAGTCAGGATCTCTGGCAATCTCTCGAGCTCGGTATAGCTTGCATAAGCAACAACGGCTCGAAAGCCAATGAGACCCTCTCCTCGGTGCTCAAATTCCTTCAGGAGCAGCGCGATATCGTTCTGATCGATTATCATTTGGAGCTCATTTGATCATCTCGGCTCTCTTTCTCCTTCGAGGGAGGGGGAGGAAGAAGGGCACCTCCTCTCTGTACCGCCTGTACGATTCCCCGAACTCCCTGAGGAGCTCCTCCTCCTCGCAATGCGCCAAAAACAAGAAGAAGAGGATGGTGAGCCCTGCGTGAATTAACCCCCAAGCGGCTCTGAATCCGAGCATGAAGCCCACGAGGGAAAAGGAAACCCCAAGATATAGGGGATGACGGGAGAACCTATAAGGCCCCCATACGATGAGGTTTTGAGGGCGGAGGTAAATCGTTCGCTTCAAAGTGGCGATCGAAGCTATGATGAAGAGGAGGCCGAAGGCGATGAGAGATATCCCAAGATAGGTGAGATCCCAAGGCAGGGAGTAAGCGGTCTTGCAAGCGGCTCGGAAGTTCCCGAAGGCCAGCATTCCGACTCCCGAAAAGCGCAAAAGGCCGATGAGAGGGGGAATCTCCCTCCTGCGGCGCAGAGCCCAGGAGAGCCAGATGAGAAAGGAGCCCCCGCAGATGAAAGCGGCGGGAATGAGCATCTCCCCTCTCATCTCTCCCCCGATACTATACTAAAAGGGTGGAGGGCGGAGATGGGGGAGCTTCGGAGGATTCACGCTTTCGTGAGCGGGAGAGTGCAGGGGGTGCTCTTCAGAAGCTTCGTTAAGGAACATGCCGAGGAGCTCGGGCTTGTGGGATTCGTGCGAAATCTGTACGACGGGAGAGTTGAGGTGGTGGCGGAAGGGGAGAAGGAGAAGCTCGAAGAGCTCATCGAGCTCCTGCACGTCGGCCCTCCTCACGCCGTTGTGGAGAAAGTGGAGGTGGAGTGGCAGGATTACACCGGGGATTTCGATAGCTTCAATATAAGGTACGGGTTATTTTGAAGGGGAGCTCTTGGAGCTGCGATTCGCCTTCTGTCCTTCCATTCTCACCCTCGCGGCCTCAATGAGGCGCACATAATCGACCTCTATGCCGGCGTGATGAGCCGCTTCCTTATCCACCTCGAGAGGAGAGCCCATGAAGATCTTCCCGAAGTTCTCCTCCTTCTTCTTTTTCCTCCGGGAGTTCTCGGGGCTTGTGAGCTTCTTCCGGGCTTCTATGATCCCGAGATCGAAGGGGAGGGTGAAGTACAGATCGGCCACCACGCAGTGAATTCCGAATCGCTGCCCGAGCTCCTCCGGCCCCATCATCTCCCCGTGATACTTCGCCGGAGGGAGGAGCCCCAAGAGGTTCCAGATGGTGAAATTGGCGTTCCCTCCGGTGATCTTGAAGGTGGATATGGAGATCAGGAAATCGCAGGAGAGGATGATATTGGGGATCCAGAAGGTGGAGATGGCGTAAGGCCGGGGCAGGGGGTTTTCTATCTCCACCGGCGTCGATTCCCTCACATCGAGAAGCGTAACCCTGGGGAAATCGTACTTCAAAGCTTTGAAGATCTTCTTCATCGATTCCCCGCTGCGGCTTCCCTCCAAGATGATGATCTCCGCCGAGCTCACCTGGCTTATCGCCTCGATGATGTGAGCCAAAAGCTCGGAGCTCGTGGTGTGAGGATAGGGGAGCGGAACGCCCGCATCGGGCTTCAGGAGAATTCGGCGCGCGAAGGCGAGCTCTCTGGGCGGGACGAAGACGAAGTCCTCGGCCTCGTAGATCATCCTCCTCTCCGTATTATAACCTCAAAAATCCGAGCTTCTTCTCCCACTCCCTTGAGCGTCGAGATCATCCCCTCCAGAGCCCGGGCTATGATCTCCGAAACGAAGGGATTCAAGGGGATGTGCTTTCCATCAACATAGACCTCCGCCCTCCTCTCCTCCCTCTCAAGCGTTCTCTCCAGAATGAGATCCGCGAGCTTCTCCGCCTCCTCCCAGAGGAAGCAGGGAGGCCCCAGCTCCACCCTCTCATCGCTCACGATCGCCACGAGCTCCCGGGGATCGGAGAGGAGATCTCCCAGATCCCTCCGATAAACCTCGACCTTGGGAAGGGGAGCCGACCTATAACCTTCGATGAGGACGAAATCGAAATCCGAAAGGTACCTCAGGAGATCTCTGGGAGAAGGAGGAGCGGAGGCCTTTATGAGCGAGAGCTCCTCGGGGCCGGCGAGGAGCACCGCCCCGCTTCCGGCCCGGAGATGCCTCTCCGAATCCTTCCCTTTTATGTCAATTTCAAACCCCTGCGGGCAGTGCTTGATGGTGGCCACCCTGAGCCCCTTTTTGAGGAAAATGGGGATGAGAGTTTCGATGAGGCGGGTCTTCCCGGCTCCCGATCTCCCCACTATCGAGATCATCTTGCGCATGATTCCCCTCCGGCGAGAATTCGGGCTTTTCGGGGGTCGAGGAGCTGAACGAGAACCTCATCCCCCTCTTTCACCTCCTCCACATCCTCGGGGACGATGAGGAGGCCGTCGGCTCGCATCATGGAGGTGAGGATTCCGGAGCCCTGAGGGCCGGTGAGGCGCGCCCAGATCCTCTCCCCCTCTCTTCTCAGCTTCACTCTGACGAAAACGCGCCGCCCGTCTTTGTTCTTTATTCGATCCTCGCTTACGGCCCGAATGTAAATCCTCTCCTCGGAAGCTCCCTGCAATTTGCGAATGGCGGGGCGAACGAATTGATCGAAAGCGATCATAACGCTCACCGGATTTCCGGGAAGGCCGAAGAACGGAATCTCCCTTCCATCTCCTCTGAGCATTCCGAAGAGCAGGGGCTTTCCCGGCTTCATTCGAACCTTCCAGAAATCCACCCGTCCAAGCTTTGTGAAAATCCCCTTCGTGATATCGCGCTCCCCCACCGAAACCCCTCCCGAGGCGATGAGCATATCGGAGATCCCCATGCCCTCCTTAATCCTCTCCTCCAAGATCTCGGGATCATCCGGAGCTATTCCCAAGAGGATGGGCTCTCCTCCGGCTTGAAGCACCAGAGCTCCGAGAGTCCAGCTGTTGCTATCGTAGATCTTCCCCGGAGGAAGGGGCTTTCCCACCTCCGCTATCTCATCTCCGGTCGAGAGGATGGCGATTCTGGGACGGCGGAAGACCCTGACCTTCTCGAAGCCCATGGAGGCGAGCACTCCTATCTCCGAAGGGCTCAGAACGGTTCCTCTTGATATGACGAGCTCCCCTCGCCTTATATCCTCTCCGGCCGGCCTTATGTTCTCCCCGGGAGATACCCTGCGCAAAACGGCTATCTCCTCGATCTTCCCCCCCGATCTCCTCTCCTCATCGGTGCTCTCAAGCTCAACCACGGCGTCGGCTCCGGGGGGAATGATCCCTCCCGTCATGATCTTGGCCGCCGTTCCCGGAGTTATCTCCTTTTGAGGGATCTTCCCCGCGGGGATCTCCTCCACCACCTTGAGGAGAACGGGAAGCAAGCCTTGGGTGTCGGAAGCTCTTACGGCATATCCGTCCATCGCCGCGTTATCCCTGGGGGGGATGTCGAGAGGGGAGGAGATGTCCTCGGCCAGAGTCCTCCCCAGAGCTTCGAGAAGCCGCACCTCCTCCGCCTCCAAGCTCCCGATGCTCCTCAAGATCCTCTCCCTCGCCTCATCGACGCTTATCATCTCCCTCACCTCCGAAGAACCTCCCCGCTATCCTCTCGGCTTGTTCGAGATCCCGGGGGGTGTTGATGTTGAAGAAGGAGAGGAACTCCGGATCGAAAGCTCTTATCTCCTCCTCCTCGACGAACCTCACGGCTCTCGCTCCCTCCAAGATCTTGGAGATGCGGCGCTCCCCCCTCAGGATCAATCGCTCCACGAAGGGGAGGAGATCTTTGGCGTAAATCGCGAAGAGAGGCTCGAGATACTCCCCTCTTCGGGGGACGACCGCCTCGAAATCCCGATGCAGGGAGAGCATATATCGCACAAGCCCGCAATTGGGAAAGGGCATATCTCCGCCTATGAAGAAGCCGTAAGGCGTTCTCATCTCCCTCAGGCCTGTGTAAAGTCCGACCATCGCTCCTCTCATCGAAAGGAGATCCCTTACCGTTCTCGCCCCGAGCTCCTCCCATCGGCGATCATCTCGCAAATCCCCCGAACGGACGATGAGCACCTCTTCGAAAAGGGGATTTAGAGATCTCACCAGATGCTCGACCACATTCACTCCGCGGATCTCAAGCCGATCTTTAGGTCGCCCGAGCCTCCTCCCCTCTCCTCCGGCGAGGATCACCCCGCTTATATCTCTCATCTTCCGAAGCCGCTCCTAAAATGATACAACAACTCTCACCAAAGCCCTCTTCTCAGGCGCAATCCCATAAGCGATCCGGCGACGAATCCTCCGAGATGCGCCTGCCACGCCACATAGGGGTGAAGGGAGGAGATGATGAGGCCCAAAATCACGGCGAGCCAGAGGGGGATGGGAGCGGGAATGGGAAAGGCGAAGACGCGAAGCCTCGGGGCGATCGCGGCCAGAGCTCCTCCCACTCCGAAGATCGCTCCCGAGGCTCCGACGAGCATGGGGTTTGAGAATGGATGAAGAGACCACCAGAGGAGGAAGAGGAAATTGCCCGCCAGGCCGGCGATGAGGTAAACTTTGAGGAGCTCCTTATTCCCCACAAAATCGACAAGAAGGGTTCCGAGGAAGTAAAAGGAGAGCATGTTGGCGATGAGATGTCCGAGGCCCGCATGAACGAATAAGGCCGTGAAGATGCCCCACGGCATCTCATCGATATATCTGGGCCAGAATCCCAGGAAAAATTTCAAGCGCGGATACAATGCCGTCAGAATATAAGCGATGAGGTTTATGATGAGGAGGAGGATCACCGAACAGGGAAAGCGGCCTCTTCCTCTCACCGGATTCTCCCGGCTCCCATTGTATGAGCGGAATTCCCCTAAAGCAAGTTCGGAAGGAGGAAGGAGATGAGGCGGATGATGCCGGCGGTTCTCGGGCTCATCATCCTCCTCACCTCGGCCTGCATCTGCCTTCCCGAGAAAGCCGAATTCAAAGGAGATAAGATCGCTTTGATACGCCTTGAGGGCGTGATCTCGGAGGAAGGGCAGTTCACCCTCTCCCCCGCGATCACTCCCGAGAGGGTATCCGAGCTTCTGGAGAGAGCGGCCGAAGATGAAAAGATAAAAGCCGTCGTTCTCCGCATCAACAGTCCCGGAGGCTCGGCCGCGGCCTCGTGGGAGATCGCCCGCATGATAAAGGATTTCCAAAAGCCGATTGTGGTCTCCATGGGCGATACGGCCACATCCGGAGGCCTTTACATCTCCGTTTACGCCGATAAGATCATCGCCAATCCCAACACCATCACGGGAAGCATAGGGGTTCTTTCGGAGGTCTTCATCGTCGAGGGGCTTTTGGAGAAGCTCGGAATCGAAGCGGAGGTCATAAAATCAGGAGAGCACAAGGATATGATCGCCGGGCTCCGCCCCCTCACCCCGAAGGAGAGGGAGATCTTGCAGCGAATTTGCGATGAGCTTCATGAGGAATTCGTAAGGGCCGTGGCCGAGGGGAGGAAGATGGAAGAGGAGGAGGTGAGGAGGATAGCCACAGGGGAGATCTTCACGGGGAGGAGGGCTTTGGAGCTCGGCCTTGTGGATGAGCTCGGAGGGCTTGAGGAGGCGATCGAAGCGGCGGCGGATCTCGCGGGGCTTGAGCCGGGAGCGTATGAGGTCGAGGAGCTTGAGATCCCGTGGTGGGAGAGGATGTTCCGGGATCTGTTTTCGGATCTCGCCCTCCCTCTCAGAACAGAGGAGGAGCTTTTGATACTGAAGGCGATCGAGGGATGGAATAGGATTCCAAGATATTGAAGATGGAGGTCGTTCGCCTCGATAGGGTATCCAAGGATTTCGGAAATAAGAAGGTCCTGAGGGAGATCTCCCTTGCGGTCGGGAGGGGAGATATCTTCGGGTATCTCGGGCCGAACGGCGCGGGGAAGACCACCACCATAAGGATCATGCTCGGGCTTCTGGAGCCGTCCTGCGGGGAGGTGAGAATCCTCGGAGGAGATCCCAGAGATCCCGAGATAAGGCGCAGGGTGGGATTCGTGCTCGAGATCGACGGGCTTTACGAGAATCTAAGCGCTTTCGAGAACCTGCTCTTCTGGGCTCGAATTTACAAGCTTGGGGGAATTGAAAGCAGAGCCAAGGAGCTTTTGGAATTCGTGGGGCTTGAGGATCATGCGGCCGAGGCGGTGAGGAGATTCTCGCGGGGGATGAGGCAGAGGCTCGCCCTGGCCCGCGCCCTCCTCGCCGATCCGGACGTCCTCATCTTGGATGAGCCGACCTCCGGGCTTGATCCGTCCGGGCAGATGGAGATCCGGCGCTTAATTCGGGATTTCGCCCGAAGCGGCGGAACCGTCTTCCTGAGCTCTCATAATCTCGATGAGGTGCAGAGGCTTTGCAATCGCATCGCCTTCATCCACCGGGGGGAGATAAGATTGTGCGGGGAGACGGAGGAGCTCGTCGGGGGGAAGAACGAGATCGAAATAAAGCTCAGAGGGGAGATCCCCCACCTTCACCCGATCCTCGCCCGCTTCCCCTACGTGCGCCGCTGGCGTCTGGAGGGGGATAGCCTTTTCATCTTGCTCGACGGAGGGGAGGATATCTCGGATGTCCTGAGAGCGCTCCTGGAGGCGGGAGGGAGGATCGATGAGGTGAAGAGGAGGAGGCTCTCCCTCGAGGAGGTATACTCGCAGGCGGTGGGCGGGAGATGAAGCTCTCGCTGCTTGTCGTCCGGAAGGATCTGAAGGAGCTTGTTCGCATAAGAGGCCTCCTCCCCACCTTCATCGGAATGGCCGTCCTCTTCCTCCTCATGTGCGCCTTCGGCTTCAAGCTCCCCTCCGAGCTTCCCGCCGAACCCGAGCTTATCCTCCGCGCGAAATTGAATTTCCTCCTCTACCTCCTCGCCTTCTCGGTGATCCTCATGGAGGGGTATATGATCTGCGCCTACTCGGTTCCTCTGGAGAAGACCAAGCGCACTCTGGAGCCCCTGCTGGCCTCCCCGATCGGAGCGCGGCAGATCTGGATGGGGAAGACCCTCTCCTCCTTCCTCCCCTCCTGCGGAGCCGGATTTCTCTGCTCCCTCCTCTTCCTCCTCATCTTCGAGCACACGACCGTCATCCCCCTTGCGGGAAGGCCTCTCTCCCCCCACCCCATCG
>CAYRBX010000024.1:0-10096 GCA_964422695.1 uncultured Dehalococcoidia bacterium | reverse complement strand
CCATCATCCCCTCCCCATCCCCTTGGCTCTACCGGAATCACGCCCGCTTTTCGGTGAATCGCTCCGGAGAGCTCTGCTTCTCGAGGCGCGGCGCGAAGCGCTTCTTCCGGGTGGACTTCTGCCACCTCATGCATCCCGGAATCAACGTCATCGTGAACTTGCTTCAGGGCAAATGCGCGGAGACGACGCAGCTCTCCATTCGATACGGAATCAACACCGGCTCCTGGCTCATTCAGCCCAAATTCGAAAATCCCCAAATCCCCTTGGAGACCGGACAGCCCTGGTACACCGAATCCCTCCTGCAGCGATGGCGCTTCCGAATTTCCGCCGCCTCCTTCTTCCAAGTGAACACCGCACAAGCCGAAAATCTCGCAAGGCTTATAATCGAGAAGGTGAAATTCCCGAAGGATATGTTCTTGGTCGATGCTTATGCGGGAGTGGGGACTTTCGCCGTCATCCTCGCCCCCTATGTGAGGAAGGTGATCGCCATAGAGGAATCCCCGGCCGCGGTGGCCGACGCTTGGATCAATAAGGGGGAGGCCGGGAACATCGATTTCTGGACGGAGAGGACGGAGAGCGCTCTCTTCAAATTGGAGGAGAGGCCTGACGTCATCATCTTGGATCCCCCTCGAACGGGCTGCGATAGGAAGGCGCTCGAAGCCATCCTTCGCCTCAAACCTCCCAAGCTCATTTACGTCGCTTGCGATCCCGAAGTCCTGGCTCGAGATCTCCGCGTGCTGTGCGACGGAGGATACAAGCTGCGCGAGGTTCAGCCTCTGGATATGTTCCCCCAAACTCATCATGTGGAGATCGTGGCCGAAGCGCTGTTCGGGGAGGAAGGCGGGTGAAGCTCGTTCTGGCCTCCTCATCTCCTCGGCGGAGGGAGCTCTTGAAGCTCTTCGGAATCCCCTTCGAGATCCTCCCCTCGGAGGCCGAGGAGCGCGATCTTACGAGGGGATTAAAGCCCGAAGCCGCCATCTTGCTTCTGGCCTCCCTCAAAGCTCTGAAAATCGAAGCCGAGGGGGAGGCGGTGGTCGCGGCCGATACGGCGGTCGTGGCCGGGGGGAAGATGCTCTCCAAGCCGAAGGACGAGAGGGAGGCGAGGGAGATGTTGCTCCTCCTCCGGGGAGGAGCTCACAAGGTCGTAAGCGGAGTTGCGGCGCGAAGGGGGGATATGCTCTGCGGGGAGATCTGCACCTCCGTGCTCGTCTTCAAGCCCTTCTCCGAGGGGGATCTCCGGGAGTATCTTGCGGAGGCGAGATGGGAGGATAAGGCCGGGGCTTTCGCGATTCAGGAGGGGGGTTTGAGGTTGATCTCGCATTACGAAGGCTGTTATTACAACATCGTGGGACTCCCCCTCTGCGCCCTTCGGAGGGCGCTCGCCAGAATAGGGTTCCTCCTTCCTCCCCCTCAAACGCTTCCTGAGGGATGCGCGAGGTGCGAGAGCAAATCCGAGCTTTTGAGGGAGGAGAGATGAGGGGATTCAAAGTCGGAGTTGTGGGAGCCACGGGGCTTGTGGGAAGGGAGATGCTCAAGATCTTGGAGCAGCGGAACTTCCCCATATCGACCTTGAGGCTCTTCGCTTCGGATCGATCGGTGGGGAGGAGGATGAGGGTGAGGGGCGAGGAGATCGTGATCGAAGAGGCGAGGGAAGATAATTTCGAGGGATTGGATTTCGTCCTCCTCGCCGTGGGATCTGAAATAAGCAGGAAGCTCGCTCCGGCGGCGGCCAGAGCCGGAGCGATCGTGATAGATAACAGCGCCGCCTTTCGGATGGATCCCGAAGTCCCCCTCGTGATCCCCGAAGTGAATCCCCAGGATCTCGAAAGCCACAAGGGGATTATCGCCAATCCCAATTGCGCCACCATTCAGCTCCTCGTCGCCCTCTACCCTCTTCACAAAGTGAACCGGATAAAGAGGATTGTAGTCGCGACCTACCAATCGGTCTCGGGATGGGGGGCGGCCGCCGTCGAGGAGCTCAGAGAGCAAACCCGGCGGATCCTCCAAGGGGAGGAGGAGCTCGAGCCCGGAGTGCTCCCCTGCCAGATAGGCTTCAATCTCTTCCCTCAAATAGATAGCTTCGCCGAGGATGATTACACGAAAGAGGAGTGGAAGATGATCAACGAGACGAGGAAGATCCTGCACGACGACTCGATCCTCATTTCGGCCACTTGCGTTCGCGTTCCCGTCTTCGTGGGCCACAGCGAGGCGGTTCACGTCGAATTCACGAATCCCATCACCCCTCAGGAGGCGAGGGAGATCCTCTCCGAAGCCCCCGGAGTTGTGGTGGTGGACGAGCCGGAGAAGGGGATCTATCCTCATCCCCGGATGGCCGCGGGGAGGGATGAGGTCTTCGTGGGGAGGATAAGGAGGGATAAAGCCCTTCAAAACGGCCTTGCCATGTGGGTGGTTTCGGATAATCTGAGGAAGGGAGCGGCGCTCAACGCCGTTCAGATCGCCGAGATCCTGGCGGGAAAGGAGGGGAGATGAAGCTCGGGAGATTGATCACGGCTATGGTGACGCCTTTCAACAAGGAGGGGGAGGTCGATTACAAGAAGGCCGGAGAGCTCGCCTTGAAGCTCATCGAATCGGGAAGCGACGGGGTGGTCGTCTCGGGAACGACGGGAGAGTCCCCCACGCTCTCGAAGGAGGAGAAATTGCGCTTGTTCGCCGAAGTGAAGGAGGCCGTCGGAAGCAAAGGAGCGGTGATCGCCGGAACCGGAAGCTACAGCACGAAGGATAGCATCTCCCTCACGAAGGAAGCCGAGAAGATAGGAGTTGACGCCGTCCTCCTCGTCACCCCTTACTACAATCGCCCCACTCAGGAGGGGCTTTACAAGCACTTCGCCGCCATCGCCTCCGAGACCTCCCTCCCCTGCATTCTCTACAACGTCCCCAGCCGCACCGCGGTGAATTTGAACCCCGAGACCGTTATACGATTGAGCGAGATAGAGAACATCGTGGGGATCAAGGAGGCCAGCGGCAACCTCTCTCAAATCGCCAAGATCATAGAGGGAGCCCGAAAGGGCTTCCTCGTTTACAGCGGGAATGACGCCGATACCTTCTCAATTCTCGCTCTGGGGGGATATGGGGTGATCAGCGTGGTATCGCATCTCGTGGGAAGGCAATTCAGGGAGATGATCGAGAAGGTGGTGAGCGGGGAGATAGAGGAGGCGGCCGGAATTCACCGCCGCCTCCTTCCCTTAATGGAGGTGCTGTTCATCCTCCCCAATCCGATTCCCATAAAGCACGCTCTCAACTTCCTCGGCTTCGAAGTGGGGGACCCCCGCCTCCCCTTAACTCCCGCGACCCCCGAGGCGGCGCGCCGCATAGAGGAGACCTTAGCTCGTTATACTATCGACTTCCCCCTACCCGAGCGCATCTGAGAGCTTGCGCCCTCCCAGAACGTGAAAGTGAAGGTGGGGGATCACCTGCCCTCCCTCCGGTCCGCAATTCACCACCACCCGAAATCCCCTCTCGGCGATCCCCTCCTTCCGGGCGATCTCAACGGCGGCCCGCAGGAGCTTTCCCGCAAGCTCCTCTCCGAGATCGAGGAGGGAGGAGATGTGCTCTTTCGGAACGACGAGTATGTGAACCGGAGCTTGAGGCCTTATATCGCGGAAGGCGATGAGATCCCCCTCTTCGAGCACGATATCGGCCGGCATCTCCTTTCGGATGATCTTGCAGAAGACGCACTCCCTCATGGCCTCGAGATCCTCCTCCGCGAAGACGGCGTATTTCGAATCGATCTCGACTCCGTAAGCGAAGCTCTGTTCGAGAGGGATGATGAGCTTTATCACCCCGGCGAGATCGCGGCAGGGGGAGGCCTCGCCCTTAACCCTCACCCTCTCCCCCATCTTGAATTTGGGGGTTCCGGCCGCCGGCCTTGAGCTTCGCTTAAAGGCCCATCTCCTGAGCCACGATCTCGCGATGGAAATCCGCATCGCCCAGAAAGCAAGCGGCCGCTTTGGCGCGGCGGTAGAAGAGCGAGAGATCGTGATCGTAAGTGCATCCTATGGCGCCGTGAGTTTGAATCGCCTGAACGCAAGTGCGATAGAAGCACTCGCTGACCCAAGCTTTGGCTATGGCGGCCTCCATCCTGTAGGGCAGGTTCTCGCTGATCCTCCAAGCCGCCTGATATGTGACGAAGCGCGCTCCCTCCACCTCCGCGAGCATATCGGCGAGCCTGTGCTGTATCACCTGAAAGGCCCCTATGGGGCGCCCGAATTGCACTCGCGTTTTGGCGTATTCCACCGTGGTGTCCAAGATGAATTGAAGTCCTCCCACGATGTAGGCGGACGCGGCCACGGCCCCTCGGAGGATGAGCTCCTCAAATCTCCCCCAATCGAGCTCCCCTCCCAAGAGGTTCTCCTTGGGGACTTCCGCCTTATCGAAGACCACCTCGCTCTGCTTCTCCCCCGAGACCACGGGAAGGGGAGCTATCGAGAGGCCGGGGGTTTGGGCTTCGACGAGCACAAGCCCCAACCCCTCCGTGAGAGGAGCTTCCCTGAGCCTCACCGCCGTGATCACATAATCGGCCGCATGACCGTAGGGGACGAAGAGCTTCGTTCCGCTCAAGACCAATTTATCTCCCCTCTCCTCGGCTTTGAGGGCGATTCCGGAGGGATCGTACTTGGGCTCGGGCTCGAGGAGAGCTAAGGTGAAGACCTTCTCTCCCGAGGCGAGCTCAGGAAGGTATTTCTCCTTCTGCTCCTTCGTTCCGAAGAGGAGGAGCGAAAGGCCTCCGAGCACCGCCGAGGCGAAATAAGGGCCCGGAAGGAGGGCTCTTCCCATCTCCTCGAGGAGTATGGCGAGATCGAGAAAGCTCCCCCCCATCCCCCCGTACTCCTCCGGGATCATTATCCCCGTCCACCCGAGCTCGCACACCTTCTCCCACAACTCCCGAGTATACCCCCTCTCATCTTGCTCCATCTGGCGGACGAAATCCTTCGGACATTCCCTCTCGAAGAACTCCCTCGCGGATCTCCGGAGCAGCTCCTGCTCCTCCGTCAACCTGAAGTTCATCTTCCCCCCTTTCCTCCCTCATTTATCTGCTCAATCCCAGACCCCGCAGGGCCACGATGTTGCGAAGGATTTCGGAGGTGCCGCCCTGTATCGTGTAGCCGGGAGAGAAGAAGTAGGAGCCGGTGATGAGGCCGAACCCCTCCTTCCACCACTTCGATCCCTCTTTGAGCTGGCCCAGAGGTCCGAGGACATCCATAGCGAATGCGGCCAATCTCTTTTCGAAATCCGTCGCGAAGAACTTCGCCATAGCGGCTTCGTAATTGGGGATCTTCCCCTGATCCAAAAGCCAAGCCACCCTGTAGATGAGCATCCTGCCCACCTCGAATTCAATTCGAAGCTGAGCGAGCTTATTTCGAATTACGGGATTCTTGGATTTGCCCGTCTCCTTGCAATGGGAGATGAGGAATTCGAAAGCGGGGTAATTGCTCATGAGCCTCTCAATTCCGCTTCGCTCGTAATCGAGCTGCTCCATTATCTGCTTCCATCCCTCGTTCTTCTTCCCGATGAGAGCATCTTTGGGAACCAGAACATCATCGAAGAAGACCTCATTGAAGTGATGCTCGCCGGTGAGATCGATGAGAGGACGTACGGTTATCCCGGGAAGGGAGAAATCGATGAGGAATTCGCTTATGTTCTTGTAGCGAGGACCTTGAGGATCCGTCACGGCCACAAGATAGATGTAATCGAAGCAATGCGCGCCGCTCGTCCAGATCTTCTGGCCGTTGATGATAAATCCCTTATCGGTCTCGATAGCTCTCGTCCTTATGGAAGCGAGATCCGAGCCCGCTTCGGGCTCGCTCATCCCCACCGCCACTCCGATCTCCCCCTTGGCCATTCTGGGAAGGAAGTACCTCTTCTGCTCTTCGGTTCCGTAAGCGAGGAGGGTGGGGCCGATCTGCCTGTCGGCGAACCAGTGGTAGGCCGTGGGGGCTCCGTAGCGAAGGAGCTCTTCGGTCACGATGAGCCTCTCCACATAAGTCCTCCCTCCCCCTCCGTATTCCTTAGGCCACGTCATTCCTATCCATCCCCTCTCTCCCAGCTTCCGGGAGAACTCGGGGGAGTAGCCGCATATCCAGCCATCGCTCCGGGGCTTGAAAGTCCCCTTCCTTATCTCCTCCTCGAGGAATTCCCTCACCTCCCTCCTCAGGGCTTCTTGTTCGGGTGTGAAGCGGAAGTCCATATTCCAACCTCCCCTCCTTCCTTTTTCACATCACCTTCTTGAGCCTCGGGCTGGGGGTCTTTCCGGGTATCCTCCCGCGCTTGGCGATCGGCCTTCCCTCGACTTCGTGAATATCGGCGGTGAAATCTATCGGCCTTGCTCCGCTTATATAGCTTCCGACTCCGAAGGCGTCCACTGGCGCCCCCTTCTCCACGAAGAGCCTTATCCTCTCCGGATTAAATCCCCCGCTAACAAAGATCTTTACATGATGGAAGCCGGCGAGATCAAGGCGAGCTCTGACCTCTTTTACGAGATCGGGGGTCACCCCTCCTCTCTCCGAAGGGGTGTCGAGCCTCACCCCCCACAGCTTCTCCCCCAGAGCCCGAGCCACATTGAGGCTCTCCTCCGCTTCATCTTTGAAGGTATCGACGAGGGATATGCGGGGGATCTCGGGGGGCATGTGCTTGTCGAATAAGATCGTAGCCTCAACCGTATCTCCGATGATGAGGATGAGAGCGTGAGGCATGGTGCCGGCGGGCTCCACTCCCGCCAGCTTGGCTCCCGCCACGGTGGAGCAGGATCTGCATCCCCCCACCACCGCGGCGTAATCCATGATTCCGGCCACGAGCGGATGAACATGTCGAGCTCCGAAGCTTATGACGGGAATTCCGCAAGCCGCCTCCACGCACTCCCGAGCCGCGGTGGCCCAGCCGCTGCAATGAGCCAAAATGCCCAGGATTTGCGTTTCGTAAGCTCCGAAGGAGCAGTACCGAGCCGTTATCCTCAAAACCACCTCCTTCTCCTCGAAGCGCTCCCCCTCCTCAAGAGCCCAGACCTCGCTGTCGGGAGGGAGGATACGGCGGAGCAATTCCAGAACTTCCTTCATTCCGCAGAGGATGCCGGGCCTTGAGGGGAAGAACTCCATCGTCACCTTGGGATCTCTTCCCTCGCGCTGCAATATGGTGATGGTGCGCTCGAAATACACATCCGAGAGCTCGCGGGAGAGGAGGAGGGAGATGTGAGGGAATTCGGGCTTGCTCATCCGCTCCTCTCCTCCAAGGTCGAGATCTCCGCCCCCAGCACCCTCTCCATATGCCTCAAAGCGAATTCATGAGCTTGAGGGCTTGTCCCGAGAACGCAATCTCTCACCACTTCGACCTTGTAATTCCTGAAGCGAGCATCCGCCACCGTGTAAAGCACGCAGATATCCGTGCACACTCCGCAGATTACGAGCTTTTCGGGATGAAGGGCATTTAATTTCTCCTCAAGCTCGGTTTTGTAAAAGCCGCTGAAGCGTTTTTTCGGAATTATCTCCCCCGGATATTTGGAGAGCTCCGGAATCACCTCAGCTTCGGCAGTTCCCTTAATGCAATGCGGGGGGAACATCTGAAATTCGGCATCTTCGGGATCGTGAGCATCGCAGATGAAGAAGATCTTAGCTCCCTTCCTCAATTCGTCTTCCAAGAGCTTTTGTATTTTGGGGATGATCTTTCGAACTTCCTCGCCGCAGTAAAGGGGGAATCCCTCCTCGCAGAACCCCCGAAGCATATCGATGACGAGAACCGCATTCATCATCAAAGAGAGAGCGAGACTCGGGGAGCGGGGATTTGAACCCCGGACCTCCACGTCCCAAACGTGGCGCGCTCGCCGAGCTGCGCCACTCCCCGAGGAGATCGAGAGCTTATAAAACTATATCCGAATCCTCTCGCTCGTCGCAAGGGGAATCGCTCAGCCCACGAAGCGCAGGAAGGTTCCGGCGGCCACCATGGTGCCGATAACGCCCGCGATATTGGGGCCCATAGCGTGCATGAGGAGGAAGTTTCGCGGATTGGCCTTCTGCCCCATCATCTGAACCACCCTCGCCGACATGGGAACGGCCGAAACCCCCGCCGCTCCGATCATGGGATTGATGGGCTCTTTGGAGAGGCGGTTCATGAGCTTTCCGATGAGCACACCGAAGGCGGTGGCGGTGGCGAAGGCCACTATGCCCAACCCGAAGATCATCACGGTCTTGGGACGCAGGAAGTTCTCGGCGGTCATCGATCCTCCGATGGCCATTCCGAGGAGGATCGTGAGGATATCCATGAAGGCCTCCCCCGCCGTCTTGGAGAGCCTTTCGGTCACCCCGCATTCCCTGAGGAGATTTCCGAACATGAAGCATCCCACAAGAGGCGCGGCGCGAGGGACAAGCCAGATGACCACGGCCGTGATGATGAGGGGGAATAGGATCTTCTCCCTCTTGGAGACCTCTCGGAGGATGGGCTTCATGTATATGGCGCGCTCTTCCTTCGTGGTGAGAAGCCGGATGACCGGAGGCTGAATGAGAGGCACCATGGCCATGTAGGAATAAGCGGCCGGAGCCGTGGCGGCGAGGAGGTGAGGCGCGAGCTTGGCCGTAAGATACACCGTCGTGGGGCCGTCCGCCCCTCCGATTATCCCGATGCTGCAGGCCTCCTTCACATCGAAGCCGCACAGGAGGGCCATGAGGAACACGAAGTAAACGCCGAACTGAGCCGCCGCTCCCAAGATGAAGGTCTTGGGATTGGCGATGAGAGGGCCGAAATCGGTGAGAGCGCCCAGCCCCAAGAAGATCAAAAGCGGTATTATCTCGGTGAGGATTCCGCTTTCGAAAATGCGGGAGAAGAGCTCGGTGGCTTCGGCCCCTTCCTTCAGTATCGAAACCCCCTCAAGCCTCGCGAGGATATCATGAGGGCTCACCCGATCTCCTTCCCCTACGAAGATGTTCTCCTCAAATAGCTTCCCCTCAGCCGGAGCTCTCACCTCAACGAGCGAGCCGTCCGGCCGCCTTATCTTGAAGAGGAGATCCCCCTCCTTGACCTTCAAGGCCTCCTCCCCCGGCGGATGAACGGCCACGACCTCCACCACTCCCCCGGCGGGGGATTCGATCTCGAGCTCGGCGTGAAACAGGGGAGGGAAGAGGTTCACGACCATCATGCAGAACCCTATGGGAACCAGAAGCAGGGGCTCCCACCTCTTCGCTATCCCCATGTAGACGAAGAAGCACCCGATGGCGAACGCCACCACATAGCTTCCGGGGAAGGGGCCCCCGGTGAAGAAGTTGACGATTCCCTCACCTATGAGAGGTCCCATGTCCCTCCTCTCTTCCCTTCTCCTCAGCTTTGACCGATCGCGCGATCAGACGGCCGACGCCCCAGATCACCGCGGCGAGAACGGAGAGGACAACGAAGACCGTCCCGAACCCCGCTCCGGCGATCTTGAAGGCGAATCCCCAATCCACCCCCATGCCTCTCTCAGTACTCGATAATCGCTATCACATCTCCTATTTGCACCACCTGCCCCACCGAGACCTTTATCTCGTTTATCTTCCCGGCGACCGGCGCCACGATGGGATTCTCCATCTTCATCGCCTCTATCTCGCAGATGACATCCCCCTCCTTCACCTGATCCCCGTTCTGCACGTGAACTTTTATGATCTTGCCCACAATGGGCGCTTCCACCACCTCCTTCGCCATCTCCTATCGCCTCCTTGGAGATTTCGATCCCGGCCTCTCAAGGCGAAAGCCCGACAGAATTATACTACTCCTGTTGAGCCTTCCTGCACTCAGGACAGGTGTTGAAATAACCTTCGGGGAGGCCGAGCTTCTCGCGAAGGAATTCGAGCTGCCTCTCCGGAGCGAAGTAAAGCCCGCAGACCTCGCATTTCCTGAGCTTCAATCTCACATTCCATCTGGTGATGAGCCTCTCCCCGTCTTTATCTATCACCTTTATGGCCCCCGTAGGGCACACATAAGCGCAAGTCCCGCATCCTATGCAGTTCTCCGGCACCTCATCGAACGGAGGGCTCACCTCCCTTTTCGATCCCCTCCCCTTGAACCCCAAAACCCCGAGCCCTACGATCTCCTCGCAGGCTCTGACGCAGAGGCCGCAGAG
>CAYRBX010000023.1:0-10260 GCA_964422695.1 uncultured Dehalococcoidia bacterium | reverse complement strand
CTCCCCCCTCCTCCTCACCTCCACCCCGAGCGCTCTCAAGCAGGAGAGGGTGCGGGAGCAATCCGAAGCCGGGGAGAACCTCTCCACCTCTACCCTCCCCCGCCCCAAGCTCCCCAGAATCGCCGCTCGATGCGAGATGGATTTATCTCCCGGAGGGGTCACCTCTCCTCTGAGGGAGGGCGGGCGCCTTACAACTCTCTCCCTTCGGCGCGGAATCTGATCCATCTCTCCCTTTTATCTCTCGCCCTCTCGAGGATCTCAAGCAGCTCTTGTGAGCTTCCGGCGAGGATCTCGCGATACCTCCGAAGCTCATCCATGTAGCGATCGAGCCATTCGATGATGTTCTCCTTATTGGTGATGCAGATATCGAAGTGAAGTCGGGGGCTTCCGGAAGCCAATCGGGAGAGATCCCGGAAGCCGTTTCCCGCGATCCTCGCGATGAGAGGCCATGAGGGATGAGCGGAGGTCGCGGAGATGAGAGCGGCCGAGAGGAGGATGAGGATGTGGCTCGCCCCCGCCGCGATCTTATCGTGTTCCTCCGCTGAGAGCACGATGGGAAAAGCCCCCACGGCTTTGCTCAGCGCGACGCAGGCCTCCATCGCCCTCTCATCGGCGGCGGGCGAGGGGATAAGGCAGTAGGCTTTGCGCTCGAAGAGCGAAGCTTCGGCTTCGAGAGGGCCGGCTCTCTCCTTCCCCGCCATGGGGTGGCCGCCCACGAAGCGCACTTGCGGGGGGAGGAATTCCGCAGCCCACCTCATGACCTGAGCTTTGGTGCTCGCCGTATCGGTCACGATGCTCCCGGAGGGGAGGTGCTCTCGAATCTCCCGGAACACCTCGGGGATGGCGCTTATGGGGGTGGCGATGATGACGAGCTCGGCTCCGCTTACGGCCTCTTTGAGCTTCGGCTGAGGGCGATCTATGGCTCCTCTCTGAAGGGCGATCTTGATCGTCTCTTCGGTGCGCGAGGTTCCCGTGATCTCCACCTCGCTCCCCTTCGCTCTCTTCAAAGCCATTCCGAGAGAGCATCCGATGAGGCCGAGGCCTATGATGGTTATCCTCCTCGGGATCATCAAGAGGAGGTTTTCTTTTATTTTCCCCCGCTTTAGGTTACATTTTAGATCAAGCTCTTCGGGGGAGCAAAATCGCATGAGGGAGTTCCTGGCCGCCTTGAGGCAATACCACGCTCTGGAGCATGCCACGATAGCCGTTCTCTACGGGAAGACGGGAGGGAGGAGGAGCTTTCTGGGCCATGTGACGGCGAGGGGGTTTTGCGTTCACGGGGAGGCCACGAAGGAGCTCGTCGAGGAGGCCGCCCGGGAGGCTCTGGAGAGATTGCAATCCGGGGAGAGGGAGCTTGCGATCTCCCCCTTCTGCGGAGCCAATTTGGCCTTGGCCGCCGTTCTTGTGGGGGTAGCCGCCGCCCTCGCCCTTCGGGGGAAGAACAAAGCCGCCAAATTCCCCAAGCTCCTCATCTTCTCAGCTCTGGCCCTCCTCGCCTCGAGGTTTTTGGGAGAGCTCCTGCAGAAGCATCTTCTCACCTCCTCGGATCTCACCGGCGTGAGGATCGAGGAGGTTGTGGAGAAGGAGAGGGGGAGGCGCTGGGAGGTGAGGGTGTCCACTCCCGCTTTGAGATCTCATCCTTGAGGCTCCTCGGGGAGGAATTGAGCGCAGGCGTCCGGAGATTCGCACACCTCCACGGCGGAGATGAAAACCTCCTTGGGCAATTTCTCCCTCATCTTCCGGTAGATCACAAAGGCCAGATTCTCCGAAGATGGGTTTATCTTATCGAAGGGCTCTTTCTCGTTGAGAAGCGAGTGATCGTATTCCCTCAGGATCTCATCGAGGAGCTTCCTGAGGGCGGAGAAATCGAAAGCTATTCCCCTCTCATCCACCTTCGGAGCTCTCACCTTCACCGTCACGAGGAAGCGATGCCCGTGAAGCTCCTCGCACTTCCCTCCGTATCCTCTCAGGAAGTGGGCGGCATCAAGATGTCGCCTGATCCATACCTCGTACATCTCTCCCCTCCTCTGCGCATGAGGAGCTCGAGAAGCTCCTTTATCTTGAGGCCGAGCTCCGGATGCACCAAATCCGGAGCTATCTCGGAGAGAGGGAGGAGGACGAAAGCCCTCTCGTGAAGCCTGGGATGAGGGATGACGAGATCTTCGGTTTTGAGAACAAGATCCCCGAAGAAGAGTATGTCGATATCTATCGGGCGGGGGGCGTTGGGGAAGCTGGGCTTCCTTCCAAGCTTTCTCTCTATCTCCTTCGCGAAGCGAAGGAGATCTCGGGGGGAAAGGCGGGTTCGTATCTCGCAGACGAGGTTCAGAAACCAAGGCTGCTCTTTGAAGCCCACGGGTTCCGATTCGTAGACGGAGGAGAGCTTTACGATCTCGACCTTCTCGGAGAGAAGCAGGAGGGCCCGCCTCAGGTTCTCCTCTCTTGCTCCGAGGTTGGAGCCGAGGCCCAAGAACGCCCTGCCGGGGGTGGGGCTCGAACCCACACGGGAGACCCCTGCGGATTTTAAGTCCGCCGCGTCTGCCAGTTCCGCCACCCCGGCTAAAAATTAAAGAGGCGACGGCCGGATTCGAACCGGCGAATAGGGGTTTTGCAGACCCCCGCCTTAACCCCTTGGCTACGTCGCCTCTTCAAAAATCGAATTTATGGAGCGGAAGACGGGACTTGAACCCGCGTCCTCCTCCTTGGCAAGGAGGCGCTCTGCCGCTGAGCTACTTCCGCTCCTTTATTTTCTTCTTGGTGCCGAGGAGGAGATTCGAACTCCTACGGGTTGACCCCGCCGCCCCCTCAAGGCGGTGCGTCTACCAGGTTCCGCCACCTCGGCACCTGGCAGGGGTGGAAGGATTCGAACCTCCGACCACCGGTTTTGGAGACCGGTGCTCTACCTGGCTGAGCTACACCCCTGCCATATTTAATCTTGCACGGCTCCTTCGCCCTCTGTCAAGGCGCTCCTTTTGGGGGGAACTTGACAGGAGGAAGCGGAGAAGTGTTATTTAAATTTGCCGCTATGCGGCGATCTCCTTCATGAAGCGGGCGGGGGCTGAGAGGGATGAAGATCGTCTGTCAGAAGGAGAAGCTTCATCGCGGGCTCACGGTGGTCGGAAGGGCCGTGGCGACCCGATCGCCTCTTCCCATCACCGGAAGCGTGCTCCTCTCCGCCGAGGAGTCGAGATTGAAGCTGGCCGCGACGAATTTGGAGATCGCGATAACCTGCTATGTGAACGCGAAGGTGGAGGAGGAGGGAGCGGTCGCCATTCCGGCGAAGGTCTTCACCGATTTCGTAAACCTCCTCCCCTCGGAGCCCATAGAGATCTCCGCATCTCCCGAGGCGAACATCGTCGAGCTTCGCTGCGCTCGGTACAAGGCGCATATCAACGGGCAGAATCCCGAGGAGTTCCCCCCCATCCCTCAGATCGAAGAGGGGGTGAGCGTTAGGGTGGATCCCGAGCTCCTGCGGCAGGGGATAGAGCAGGTGATCTTCGCGGCCGCCACCGAGGAATCGAGGCCCGTCCTCACGGGGGCTTTTCTCGAGGTCGAGGGAGATACCATGAATCTCGTGGCCGCCGACGGCTTCAGGCTTGCGGTTCGCACCCTTCCTCTCTCCTCTCCCGCGCCCGAGAGCTTCGGCGTTATAGTTCCCGCGCGCTCTTTAAACGAGCTGCAGAGGCTCCTGCGAGATGAGGAGGAAGATGTGGAGATCGTGGTCAATCCCCAGCGAAGTCAGGCTTCCTTCAAGCTCAAGGAAGCGGAGATGGTGACTCAGCTCATACAGGGCACATACCCCAATTACAAGCAGCTGATCCCGCAGACTTGGAACACGAAGGTCATCGTGAACCTGAAGGAGTTCTACCAAGCCATAAGGAGCGCTTCGATTTTCGCCAAAGACGGGGGCATCATCCGCCTTTACATCACTCCCGGGACGGAGTTCGGGCCCGGGAAGATCACGGTGAGCGCTCACGCCGAGGAGATTGGAGATAACACGGGAGAGGTGGAGGCGATCGTCGAGGGAGAGGAGTCCAAAATCGCCTTCAATTACCAGTACCTCCTCGACGTCCTGAGCGTGCTCAAGGAGCCTCAGATCATCCTCCGCATCATCACCCCTTCAAGCCCCGGCGTCATCGCGCCGCTCGGAAAGGAGGACTACATCCACATCATAATGCCGATGTTCGTTCATTGGAGCAGAGACGAGGCCGGCTCGGGAAGGTGAGTTCAGCTTGTGGGGAAGATCTCCTCCTTGGCTCCCTTCACGAGCACGTAATCGAACATCGTTCCCTTCGCCTCTCTGAGCTTCAAGGCCTCCACTATCCCCCTGTACCTTCCGCCCATCAACCCCTCCCCGATGATGCAAGCCCCCTCAGCGGCCTCCTTGGCCGTTTTGGCCCTCCTTCGCACCCTCCTCACCTCGCCGAAGACCCCGAGCCTTCGCTTCAGCTCCTCCTCGATCTCGGGGATCCTCGCAAGCCTTCCGGAGAGCAATATCTCCCGCGGATCGGGGAGGGAGACCTTCATCGCGGCCACCACCTTGGCTATGCTCTCCATCAGCATCTCCCACGCATCCCTGTATCTCTCCCTCTCCTTCGCCAGCTTCTCCGGAGTTAGATCCTCCTCCCCCGCCATATCCCTTGCTCCTCCGGTGAACACAAACGACTGGGAGAGCTTGGGAAGCCTGATGGCGAGCTCGAAATCCAGAGCCCCTGCGGTCAGGAATCCCGGACCTCCCGATGTTCCTCCCAAGCCGTCGATGATCTCCCCGTCTTTCACCGCTATGACGGCGGTGAAGCCATATCCCACCTCCACCAAGATGAAGGAGGTCTCCCGGAAATCTATGCCGTAATACTCGGCCTGATCCTTTATCCCCAAGGCCACGCAGCACACCTTGTCGGCCGTGCCCATATCGAGCTTGTTGGCCTTCCGGTAGATCGGAACGGTGGGGAGATGAATGACTCCGGGAGTGAAGTAAGTGGGGAATCCCTCGGCCTTCATGAGCCGAAAGACCCTCTTTATCCCCTCATTGACCGAAACGTCCTCGGGATTTTGGGGCAGCATGAAGGAGAGCGCCTCCTCGGTGGCCTCCTCAAGCGAGGTGAGGGGGATGCCGTAGCCCGAGGGGCCCACGATTATATCCACCGGGCGGACGGATCTCAGGATCTCCAAGATCACCTCCGGATTTCGCGCAACCTCCTCTGACGGAACGGAGGCGTCCAAGATGACCTCATCGTCCTCCATGCCGAAGAAATCAAAGCTCTTGGTTCCGGGATCGATGCCTATCGCCCTCATCTCTTTCCCCCCTTTACGGGACATGCGGGATCCGAGGCGAACCAATCGCCCGTGAGGGCGAAGGTTCTCGACCTGCACCCCTTGCATTCAAAAAGATAAGGGCACTCGCGGCAGCGCCCCTTTCTGGTGAGCGGATCCCGAATGGAAGATAAGAAGGGCGAGGTGAGGAAATCGCCCCAAATCTCCACAAGGCTCTTCTCCCTCACATCTCCCAGAACAAGCTGCGGAGCGAAGGAGCAGGGCTTCACCTTCCCGTTCGGCTCGATGAAGATGTACTGGCCGAAGATGCAGGCGGAGGTCTGAGGGGCGAGGATCCCTCCGATCGTCTCCGGAGGAGGGAGGGAGATCCCGAGCTCCCTCACCGCCGCCCGGAAGAAGGGCTCATCGAAGAAGAGCTCGAGCTCCTCCCTGCTCGCCCCCTCGCATGCGAGGATGATCGCCTCCTCGTACTCCGAGGGGGATAAAACCCTCTCGGCGTAAGATGGGCAGGGCTTGAGGCCCAGGAGGTTCACCTTCCTCGCCCCCAGGGAGGCGGAGAGCGCCAAAATCTCCGGAATCTCCCTGTAATTCTCCTTCGATATCACGGTGTTGACGGCGCACAAGATCCCCTCGGCGGCCAGAGATCTGGCCGCCCCAACCACTTTCTCCAAGCGAGCTCCCCTCCTTATCCTCGCGAAATTCTCCGGATCGGCGCTGTCGATGCTCACCATGACCTTTATTCCGAGATCCCTCAAGATTCCGACCTTCTCCCCGTCAAGCGACATCCCGTTGGTGATGAGGTAAACCTCCAAATCTTGGCTCCTCATGTGGGCGAGGATCTCGAAGATATCCGGGCGCAAGAGGGGCTCCCCTCCCTCCACGATCACCCATCCGGGCTTGAGGGCGGCGATCTCCCCGACAACCCTCTTCGCCTCCTCCGTGGAGAGCTCTCCCCCCATTTTCCTCTCGCAATGCAGGCAGCTGAGGTTGCATCTTCCCGTTATAGCCCAATCGACGAAGAACGGCCTTTCCCTCATACCCTCCTCTTTTATACCCGATCGCATCGGCATCTGGCCATCCCTCCGAGCTTTCCGGATGAGAGCTTCCTCAAAAATTTGAGATCACGAACCGCCTTGCCGATATGCCAAGCCTCTTCGCTTTACCTCCTCGGGAGGGTATGGGATATTCTAAAATCGAAGACGCGGCTTTGATGCTCGTGCCGAGCAAAGCCCGGGGAGGGGGAAGTTGGGGTTGAAGGAGAGGATCATCGAGGAGGTGAGGAGGAGCGGAAGGAACATCCTCACCGAGGTGGAATCCAAGCTCCTCCTCAAGGAGGCGGGCTTTCCCGTAGTTGAAGCGCGCCTTGCGACCTCCCCGGAGGAGGCCGCGGAGAGAGCATCAGAGCTCGGCTTCCCCGTCGTCCTCAAGGTGGTCTCAAGGGATATCGCTCATAAAAGCGATGTGGGGGGAGTGAAACTTGATCTCAAAAATGAGGAGGAGGTGAGGAGGGCGTATCGGGAGATAATGGAGGAGGTGCGGAGGAGAGCTCCGCAAGCCGAGATCTTGGGGGTTTCGGTGCAGAGGATGGCGCGCCCCGGGGTGGAGGTCATCGTGGGGATGGGGAAGGATGCGCAATTCGGCCCTTTCCTCATGTTCGGCCTCGGAGGGGTGTTCGTCGAGGTGCTGAAGGACGTCTCCTTCAGGATCGTTCCCATCACGAGGAGAGATGCTCGGGAGATGATACGGGAGATACGGGGATTTCCCCTCCTTCAGGGATATCGAGGACGGGAGCCCGCGGATCTTGAAGCTCTGGAGGATCTCCTCTTGAAATTATCGGATTTCGCGGAGCAGAATCCGGAAGTGAGGGAGATGGATCTCAATCCGGTATTCGCCCGAAGAGACGGGGTCGAGATCGCGGACGCCCGAATTATACTTGAGGAAGGGGGCTGAAGATCATGGTGCGCATAAGGCTTCAGAGAATGGGGAGGAGGAACAGGCCTTTCTTCAGGATCGTGGTGGCCGATGCGAGAGCTCCTCGCGATGGGGCTTTCATCGAGATCATAGGGCATTACGATCCCCTTCCCGATCCGGCGACGATCGTCGTGAACAAGGAGAGAGCGCTCTTCTGGCTTTCCAGAGGCGCCCAGCCGACCGATACCGTAAGGGATCTGTTCAGGAAAGTGGGGATAGAGGTGCCGGAGAAGTGAGGCGAGCTCTCACTTCATCCTTGAGCCGAGGGGGATGAGATGAAGGAGCTTATCGAGTACATCGCCAAGATAATCGTCGACAATCCCGATAGCGTTAAGGTGACCGAAGTTCCGGGGGAGGACGGCATCGTCCTTCGGCTTGAAGTGGCTCCGGAAGATCGGGGGAAGATCATAGGGAAGAAGGGAAATACGGCGAGGGCCATAAGGAGCATCCTCAGGGTGGCGGCTTTGAAGAGAAACCTCAAGGCCACCTTGGAGATCGTTTAAAGCCCCTCAAGAAGAGCTTCGTCGATGAAGAAGCTCTCCTTCTCCGTGGGGAAGGCTCCTTTCTTCACCTCCTCGATGTACTCGGCGGCGGCCTTCCTTATGATCTCCCCCATCTTGAAGTACTGCTTGGCGTGTTTGGGAACGAAATCGGGATAAAGCCCCAAGATATCGCTTACGACTTGAATCTGGCCGTCGCACCCCGCCCCCGAGCCTATCCCTATGGTGGGAATTCCGAGCCTCTGGGTTATGAGCTCTGCGAGCTGAGCCGGAACGCATTCAAGCACTACGGCGAAGACGCCGGCTTCCTCCAGAGCTCTGGCGTCGGAGAGGAGTTTGGCGGCCGCCTCCCTCGTCTTCCCCACGACCTTAAATCCCCCGAGCTGATGAATGGATTGAGGGGTAAATCCTATATGGCCCATCACGGGGATGCCGCTCCGAACGATCTTGAAGGCCGTCTCCGCCACCTCCTCCCCTCCCTCGATCTTGACCGCCTGAGCTCCTCCCTCTCGTACGAGCCTTGCGGCATTCTCGAGGGCCTGAGAGGGGGAGATGTGGTAGCTCATGAAGGGCATGTCGGCGATGATCAAAGCCCTCTTCGCCCCCCGTGCCACCGCCTTCGTGTGATGAAGCATATCCTCCATCGTGACCTGCACGGTGGACTCGTACCCGAGCACCACCATCCCCAAGCTATCTCCCACCAAGATGGCCGGAATCCCCGCCTCATCCAGAAAGCGAGCCGTGGGGTAGTCGTAAGCGGTGAGCATGGGGATCTTCTCCCCCCTCTCCTTCATCTTCCTGAGATCCCAAATCGTGACCCGCATCCCTCTCACCTCGAAGCTGCGACTTCCTCCAAGATGGAGCGCGGCTTGTTCTCGGCATCGACCAGCACGATCTTCGGGCGGTGGTTTCTGGCCGCCTCGAGGGGGAGGATCGTGAAGGAGAGGATGATCAGGAGGTCGCCGGGCTGAACGAGCCTCGCCGCCGCTCCGTTGACGCAGATCTCCCCCGATCCCCTCTCGGCGGGAATGGCGTAGGTGACGAATCGAGATCCGTTGTTCACATCGAGCACGTGCACCTGCTCCCCGGGAAGGATGCCGGCCGCCTCCATGAGGTCTTCGTCGATGGCTATGCTCCCCTCGTAATTGAGATCGGCGGCCGTGACCTTGGCGCGATGTATTTTGCTCTTGAGCATCGTCACCATCGCCTCACTCCCTCCCTTCAGGATCTCCCTGAGCTCGTTCGCCTTCACCTCGTCGATCCCCCCCTTCCTCTCGGCTATGGGAACGGTGTGAAGCCCGAGGATCCCGTACAGGGGGAGGAGCTCCGCCGCCCTCCTTCCGAGCTCCTCCACATGCCTTCTGATCGTCCCCACATCCCCCCGGGCGATGGGCCCGGTGAGCGCGTGGGGGAGCCCGAAGGCCTCCAGATTCCTCAAAGTCCCCCGCATGAGGGGGAGCAGAGCCTCCAAAGCCGAGCTCCGCTCCTCCCCCAAGAGGCTCCAAAGCCTCGTCGCCGCTTCGGCGAGGGTCACGAGGTAATTGCAGGCGATGACGGCGGCGGCGTGGTAGAGCACCCTATCTTCCGCCCCCAGCCTCACCCACCTCCCTCCCAGATCCTCCGCCATTCGGGCGAGGATCTCCAGGAGCTCCCCCTCGGCCTCCACGGCGAAGGTGATCCCCTCGAAGGCCTCCTTCATTCCGAAGCGAGCGAAAGTCTGAAGGGGATGAAATGCCCCGATCTCGGCTCCCCTCCTCCTTGCCGGCTCCAAGATCTCCGCTCCGAAAGCCCCGCTGCAATGCACGACCTTGTGGTGCGCCCCCCACCTCACCTCCCCCGCGATCCTCCCGATGAGATCGTCGGGGGTGGTGATGAAGATGAGATCGGCGCGATCGGCGACCTCCTGATTTCCCCCCACAATCACCTCCCCGCCGAGCATGGAGGCGAGCTTGCGGGCCGAATCCCCGCTCCGGCTGGAGAGGGCCGCGATGATGTAGCCCTTCTCGCTCAAGCTCAAGGCGAGAGCGCTCCCCAGCCTCCCCGTTCCTATAAAGCCGATCTTAAGCTTCATCTCCCTCCACCTCGGCGGCCGCCGGAACTCCGCAGAGCGAAGCGGCGAACTTCACGGCGTTGATGATCGCCTCCATCATCGCCTCGACCGCCATCGCCCCCAAGGTCGAAAGCCTCCTCCCCTCCTCCCTTCCGTACGAGAGGGCGAAGATCACATCCCCGTCGGAGGTCGTGTGAGCCGGGCGGATGGTTCTCGCTATCGCATCTTGAGCCATTTGAGCGAGCTTGCAGGCCTCGGCTTTGGAGAGCCTCGCGTTGGTCGCCACGACCCCGAGCACCGTTCCCGGAAGCTCCACCTCCCCCCTCTCCTCCCTCTCGAGGAGGTCGAGAGTGCTCAGAAACCCCCTTCCCTCCGGATTTCGAGGGCCCGCTATGATCCTTCCGGTGCGAGGATCTATGACCTCCCCCCAAGCGTTCACCGCCGCGAGAGCCCCCACCACGATCCTCC
>CAYRBX010000022.1:1601-10414 GCA_964422695.1 uncultured Dehalococcoidia bacterium | reverse complement strand
CCGGAAACCTCCGGGCGATCTCCTTCACAAGCGTCGTCTTCCCGCAGCCCGGAGGCCCCGTGATGAGGAATACCGTCTTCATCCCTCCCCCTCAGGGCTTCTTCCTCAAAGTTATCGAAGGGGGTTTGAGGTAGAGGGGTTTGAGCGAGATCGAGGTTTCGGTTCTCCCGGCCCGGAGCTTCTCCGCTCCCACCTGACCGAGGATCAGAGCCCTTCCCGCCGGTATTCCCTCTCGTATCCTCTCCCCCCCGAGCTTCCGGCGGAGGAGATCGAAGAGCTCCCTTCCCATCTTCCCGCAGACGAGAACATCCCCCTCCGCGGGAATCCGCCTCAGGAGATCGGCGTAAGTCGAAACGCGCTCCGCCCGCTCATCCCTCCAGATCTCGGAAGGCCTCTCGAAGAGGGCGAAGCCCGCCCTCTCCCTTCCGAGATCCCATATCGAGATCACCGAACCTCTTGCGAGATGAGGGAAGGCGAGGAGCTCGAAGGTGCTTATCGCCACGAGAGGCGCTCGCAGGGAGAAGGCGAGGGCTTTTGCGAGAGCGATTCCCGAGCGGAGCCCGTTGAAGCTCTCCCCGGGCCCTCGCGCCACGATTATCGCTTCGAGATCCCGAAGATCGATTCCCGCGCTTTGGAGGAGGCGATGGAGATGAGGGAGAAGCCTTCTTGTGTGATTCTGATCGGACCAGAAGCAGAGATGAGCGAAAACCCTCCCCTTCTCGGAGAGGGCGAGGAGCGCCGGCTCCAAAGCCGTATCTACGATGAGCTCCATCTCCTCAAGAGCTCCTCGAGCAATTCCCGGGGGCGCGAGCCCTCGGGCTTGAAGGAGAGGAGGCGTTCGGTTTGAGAGAGGATTCGGAGTTCGATGAGGAGGTATCGCGGGGGGAAGATGAAAAGCCCCCTCTCCGCCCATTCCACCACGCACGCACCTCGCTCCAGATACTCCTCCACGCCGAGCTCTTCGATCTCCTCCTCCGCAAGGCGATAGAAATCGAGATGAAAGAGGGGGATCCTCCCCTCATGATACTCCTTGATGAGAACGAAGGAGGGGCTCGAGAGGGGGCGGGGAACTCCCAATCCCGAGGCGATCCCCTGCGCAAGGCAGGTCTTTCCGGCCCCCAGCTCCCCGACGAGCAGCACGAGATCCCCCTTCTCCAAAAGCCCCCCTAAGATCCTCCCGAGCCTTCTCGTCTCCTCAGGACTTCGGGTCAGGATGCTCTGAAATGATCCCATCCTTCGAGGATCTCCCCGGCGATCTCTCCTCCTCTGATCACCAAGCCCCTCTCCTCCCTTATCCTCCCCACGACGAAGATCGCTCCTCCCATCCTCCTTCCCGCCTCCTCCATCACCTCGGGAGAGGCGGTGAAGAGGAGCTCGTAATCCTCCCCTCCGCTCAAAGCGAATTCCCAAGCTCTCTCCGGAAAGCGAGATCTCAGGAGGGGATGAAGCGGCACCCTCTCCTTCCAGAGCTCCGCCCCCACTCCGCTCGCCTCGCAGATCCTCGCAAGATCCTGAACGAGCCCATCGCTTATATCGATCGCGGCGTGCACTTCGAGCTCCGAGAGGATGGCGGCTTCCCTCAATCGGGGACGGGGGCGGAGATGCGCCTCGCGGAATATACTCGTCTCCTCATCAAAGGGAAGATCTCGGGAGAGCATATAAAATCCGGCGGCGGAGAGGCCGGTGAACCCGGTCACCGCTATGAGATCTCCGGGTTGCGCTTTGGAGCGCACGAGAACTCTTCCGGTGGCGATTCCCACGAGGGTGGAATTGACGATCACCTTCTCGGATCTCGAGAGATCCCCTCCGGCGAGGGCGAAATCGTATTCCTCCGCCGCCTCCATAACGCCCCTGCAGAACTCCAATAGGTTCTCGATCTCGACCTCCGGGGGGATTCCGAGGGAGATGAAGGCGAAGAGGGGCTTTCCCCCCATCGCCGCTATATCGCTCAAGCTCACAACGGCGCTCTTCCATCCGAGATCCCTCCAGGAGAAATAACGAAGCGAGAAATGCACTCCCTCCACGAGGAGATCGGTGGTGCAGAGATGAGGAAGGGAGGGGGGATCCCATGCGGCCGCATCATCTCCCGCGGGAACAAGAAGCCTCTTCCTCCCCCTCTCATCGGAGAGGAGCTCCTTTCGAAGCAGCTCGAGAAATCCGAATTCCCCTATCTCCCTCACCCTCATCTCGAGCGCTCCTGAAGATAGGATAAAGAGAAAAGCGGAAAAACACCACAAATCCCCCGGGGGTTTTCCGACCGATTTGAAGAGGCGGCCGGGGGTTCTGTAAGATAAAGGTGACACGCAGCTTGAGAGAGGGGAGGTTGTAGGAGAAAGGTATGAGGCTGGAGAATCCGCGCTCCTTCGAACGTCTTGGTTTGGTGAAAATCAATGAGGTTCAAAGGGTCATACAATTTGATTCCGGGAAAAAGAGCGGCGCGGAGAGATCTTTATTAGCCGTACGTCGAATCGACAAAGAGCAAATACAGAGCATACAGGAGAAAATGGCCATCGTGCTTCCGATCAAAAATGAGAATATAAGGCTTTTAGAGGGAATTCTGAGCGCTATTCCTCATAATTGCTCTATTATCATCGTTTCAAATAGTCAGCGCGTCAAACCTGATAGATTTAAAGCCGAACATGAAGTATTAAAGCGATTTTGCGAATTCACCCAGCAAAAAGCTTACATTATTCACCAAAAAGATGAGCAATTTGCGAAAGCTTTGAGAGAAACCGGATATACGGAGATTTTAGATGAAAATGGTCTCATAAGAGATGGAAAATGCGAGGGAATGATAATAGGAATCCTTATGGCAAAACTTCTGGGCAAGGAGTATATCGGATTTGTTGATACCGATAATTTCATTCCGGGCTCCGTATGGGAATATATAACGAGTTTTGCCGCCGGCTTCAGCATGGCCTCCACTCCCTATGCTATGGTGAGAATTCTCTGGAAATACAAGCATCATATAAGAGGAGAAAGCAAATTCTTCAGAAGATGGGGCAGAGTATCCTTAATTAACAATCAATTCCTCAACTCCCTTATCGGTCGTGCTACAGGATTTGAATCCGATATCATTCAAACTTCTTGCGCCGGAGAACATGCCATAACTTTGAAACTCGCCGAAATTCTGCCTTTCGCTTCCGGATATGCTGTTGAAACTTATGAACTCGTTTACATTTTGGAGAATTTCGGAAAGCAAGATGCAGCAGTTGATTCTGATATCGCTCATCACGGCATAGAGATCTTTCAAATTGAGACGCGAAATCCGCATGTACATGAATTCAGAGATCAAGAGAGCCATTTACTTCAAGAAATGCTCCTGCCCAGCCTCTCCTCGATTTATCATAGTTCTCTCTGCGATCAGAGCTTGAAGGAGAAAATCCTTCGTGTTCTGATCGGTGAGGGTTGCTTGAATCCGGGTGAAGAACCCCCGCCTCCGCGCATTTATCCTCCTATCAGCGCAATAGACTTTGAGCGCTTCGCCGAAATACTGAGATCCCGATTCCACCTTTACTCCTCTACAGGAAGAAGGAGAAGCTGAAGTCAATGCTCATATTGTTTACCGATCTTGACGGCACTCTTCTCGATCCTCTCTCTTATTCCTTCGAAAGAGTTGCGGATCTGATAGAGATAATCAAGAAACGCAAAATTCCCCTTATCTTCTGCTCTTCGAAGACAAGAGCCGAACAGGAATTCTACCGAAAAGCTTTAGGCATTAATGATCCTTTTATTGTTGAGAACGGAGGAGCTATTCTTATCCCCGAAAATTACTTCCCCTTCTCCTTCCCCTTTCAAAAATCCCATTCAAATTACCTCATAATCGAATTCGGCATTTCTTATTTTGAAGTCAGAAGGATTTTGGAGGAAATAAGGAGAAAAACAAAATTGAAGGTAAGAGGATTTGGAGATATGAGTCCTGAGGAAATCGCTAAAGAGACGGGGCTAAGCATTGAAATGGCAGCGCTTGCAAAGCAAAGAGAGTATGAGGAAACTTTGAAAATCGAAGGGGATGAAAGAGAATTGAAAATTTTCCTACAAGAAGTAAAAAGCAGAGGCTTGAATTTGCATCATGGGGGGAGATTTTACAGTATAGGGAAAGGAAATGATAAAGGGAAAGCGGTTCGAGCTCTCGCCGATCTTTTCGAGCGAAAATTCGGAAAAATTCTGACCGTCGGAATAGGAGATAGTCAAAATGATTTTTCCATGCTCGCTGCAGTGAACATTCCCATTTTGGTTCAAAAACCCGGAGGATGGTGGGAAGATATAGAGATAAGAGGAATTCGCAAAGTTGAGGGGATTGGGCCTGAAGGCTGGGAGAAGGCGATAGGAGAGCTCCTCAGAGGAGGATAGAATAACCTTCAAATCCCACTTTTATAGAAGTCTTTAATTCCTCTTCCACCGCTTTGATCTCCCTTCGTATATCAGCTTCATAATGAGGATTAACATGAACACAAATTACCGAAGGGAAAAAACCCTTAATATCTTTAAATTCCTCAAGTTCTTTCTTTAAAAGAGAAGGCGTGAGATGTTTTCCTTCGAGAGCAACAGAAACGAGAGAATCGGGTAAGGTAACATCAACTATCAGAAATTGAGGCGTGATATGCTCCCAGCAATGCCCCAACCCGGGACCCGTATCTCCGGTGTAAAAGACTGCTTTATCTTCATAAAAAATACCAAAACCTACCGCCTCCTCTCCATGATTTACAGGAATGGGGAGAAAAGTTAAATTCTCAAAAGAGAAGGAATTTAAAATCTCAAGAGGAATTAATTTCATTGTCGGCTTTTCGGGGGACGGCCTTTCGGTAAAACGAGGATAAATGATGCCGTTTATGAGATTTTGAGATAGGATTTCTAACGTTCGAGAGGTGCCGAAAACAAGAAGAGGCTCGACTTCTTTGAGATGATGCAAACGATACAAACCCAAACAGGGAATATCTCTTACATGATCATAATGAGCATGGGAGAGAAAAATAGCTTTGATGCTTTGCTGTTGAAAGAAAGAGAGTCCCGAAGCCAAACTTCCCGCATCGAGAGCGATTTTCTCATCAATTAAAATACAAGGGAGCTTCGAACCGTTCGACTCGAGATTATGAGCTCCTATGATCGTAAATCTCACTTCTTCCCTCCTTTAGATTAAAGCCAGCGCTTTCGCCGGAAGATAGCAAGCAAACTTACAGCCATAACGGTCATTACTACAAGGAAGAACCAAAACGCCCACGGATGATGGGAGAAAGGAAGATAATGAAGATTCATTCCGTAAATGCTCGCAACAAGAGTGAGCGGAAGCATGGTAGTGGAAATTATGGTCAGTGTTTTCATCACTTTATTTATCTGAGAGGAGGTGAGGGTGTTATTGGTATCATTCAAACCTTCCACCACTTCTTTATAATCGTCCAAAGTCTCCTGGATTTTCCTCATGTGATCGGCAAGATCGCCGAAGTAAACCTCCGGATCCTCCTTCAATATAGGCCAATCGCTTTTCTCCAAAAGCTCCATCACCTCAGTTTGAGGCTTTATCATTCTTCGAAAAGAAATGATATCGCGTCTTAATAAGGAGAGCTCACGAATCACCTTCTCCCTATCTTCTGAAGAAAAGATCTCATCCTCCACAGCATCGATATTAGCTCCTATTTTATCAAGTATCGGGAAGCAGTAATCGACAAGGCGATCGAGAATTCGATAAAGCAAATAACCTGTAGAGCGACCCATATTCTCTATTCGAGCTCTCTCATCCATCTTGCATTCCTGAAAGAGCTTCACTAAGGGCTTCAGATCCCCTTGGTGAATTGTTATGAGATAATCCTCCCCCAAGAAGATGGAGACCTGGCTCGGAAGGGTAACACGAGCTCTTTTGTCGAAGACCGGAAAGTGGAAGATCATGAAGAGGTAATCGGGGTATTTGTCGATTTTCGGACGCTGAACTCGGCTCAAGCAGTCATCGAGATCTAAGGGATGGAAGGGGAAGTGCTCGGCGAGGTACTGCATCTCGGAGGAGGAGGGCTTCTCTATGTAGATCCAAGTGATCTTCCCCCAAGATATGCTCTCGATATTGAGAGCCTCTCGCTCCTCCAGAGCCCTCTCGGCCAAAATCCGCGCCTCCTTCCATTTCGAAGCCCGAGCGCCTTATGAGGTTTTTTCGAAGGGTCTCCTGAAGAAAGGCCTCTCTGAAACATAACCCCATTCCCCTCGGAGGTCAATAGGGGGCGTTCAGGAAGGAGCGAATTCCACGCACAAATTCCCATCTCTTATGTAAATGGCGCGAATTCTCGCCGGAAGGGGGCCGAAGAGATCTCGAGCTTTGAGAGATCCCGAGCTCGGGATCTGTCTTCTCACTTCCCGCTGAGCCGCTTCGGGGAGGTTTCCGAGCTCGAGCTCTTCCATTCGCCATTTCACTGTATCCCCTTCGAGCACAAGGCCGATCTTCCATCCCACTTTTATCTTCAAAGCTTCGTGTTTGTATACGACGTTCATCACCCCGAGGACTTTCGCCTCTCCGTTCTCCTCTTTGAAGTTGATCTTTATACCGGTGACTTCTATCTCGGGAGGGAAGGCGAATGCTTCCGTTCCGATGAGCTCCGAAGCCTTAGAGCTTGCTTCGGAAGGAGTGATGACGAGAAGCGTGCTCTTCCTCACAAAGCAGGCTTTCAGGTGCTTATCGGAATTCATGGTGAAGGTGAGCTGCGGATCTCTCCCCCTTATATCTCCTCTCCACTCCAGAAATTCGAAATCGGGACAGGGGACGGCCTTCAGGAATACCCTCCGCCCCTCCTCTATTTTCCTCTCGCCGTAAAAAGGCTCGACCCATCCTCCTTCAGGAGGATCGATTTCGATATCAAGAGAGTAGAAAACCCTCTCTTTGAAGCAAGCTTTTACCATCTTATCTTCATTCATGGTGATCGTGATCTCGGGAGAGGTTCCCGAAGCATCGCCTTCCCACCTCTCGAAGGCGTAATCCGGCGAGGCGGAAACCGCAAGGAGCACGACTTCCTCTCCCGGAGAATAAGGGCCGAGCGTCGAGCGATAAACTCTTCCCGCATGAGGAGGATCGATTTCGATCCGCAACCTATATCTCCTCTCCTCAACGGGTTTGATGCTTCTGAATCGAGCTACAACCGTCTTATCCGAATTCATAACGAGGAGGGCGTGAGGGTCGGCTCCCTTGAGGTCGCCCTCCCAGCGCTCGAACACGAAGCGATTCGGATCTCTGGATTTCGCCACAAGCCTCACCTCCTGTCCGGGAAGATAGGGATCCCACGACGAGCGCTCAACCCATCCGGCTTCGGGAGGAACGACCTCCACATGAAGGCGATAAACCTGAACTTCTCTGAAATGAGCGATGATCACCTTATCCGAATTCATGATCACCGTCTTCCGAGGCGAGGTGCCGGAGAGATCTCCGCTCCAGTGGCTGAAGACGAACTTCGGTCCTGCGGGGATCGCCTCCAAGGTCACCTTCTCGCCCTCGATGTAATAGGGGCTCCAGAAATCCCTCTCCACCCTCCCCGCTCCCGGAGGATCCACCTTCACCTTCAAAGTGAAGCTCTTGAGAGGAGGCCTCCCTATCGACGGGCCCGCCCATTCTCGAGGCCTCAAGCCCGGCTTCGGAACTTGAGGAGGAGGCGGGAGCTCTTCCTTCCGAATATGAAGGACGGCGAGCCGAGCTCCCGTTCCTTCAAGAACGGGATCCTCAAGCGAGCATAGCCCCTCGGGGATATGAGGAGAGGAGGCGGGAGCCACCACGCCTAAGGTGGGCGCAAGATCGTAAATCGCGGTTCCGGCTCCGGGATCTCCGGTGAGCAGCTTCGCTCCCTCAACCGAGGGGAAAGCCCTCCCCGGCTCGGCGCGCTCCAAGATCTGCGAAGCTTTATTCAGAGCCTCTCGGGCCTTACGAGCGCTCTCGCGCAGTTCCGCTGAAGGTGGGGGGATGGAGAGGAAATTGCGCCCTTCGCTCTCGAGCCTAAGGAGGGCGCAGAGAGGCTCCCCCCTCTCCCCGGTGGTGAGCGCCGCGGCATCCACCCTCCCCTCAAAAACCCTGCACTCCACGGCCCCATCGCCCCCCGCTCTTATCTCAAAACACGTCCCCTCGGCCTCGAAGACCGCGCTCGGCGTTTCCACAAGGAATTCGGATCCGGGCGTGGGAAGGCGATGCACATGAGCGATCAATTTCCCAAGCTCCACTTTCAGCCTGATTATCGCATCGAACACTATTCCTCTCATAATTCGCTCCGATTTCACGATCTCGATCTCGCTCTCCCCCTCAAGCACAACGACGCTTCCCTCGAAGAAGTAAAGGAAAGCTCTCGTATCGGGGCTTGTGCGGATCTTCCCTCCCGGAAGCACCTTCCCCTCGCCTTCGATTTCGATCCGCTCTCCCCCTCTTGTGATCTCGGCCCGGCCCCTCTCTACGGAAAGCACCGCCGGAAGCTCCTCCGAAGCGGCTTGAGTTTCTCGAGGGGCCGCGATCTCCCTTCCTGCTTCCTTCAAAGCCTCCATCAAATTCTCGACCTTCTCCTCGACCTGCCTGGCGTATTCCTCTCCCACCTCAACCGGCGTGGTCATCTCCCGCTCTATTCCTATGGGAGCGAGGAGGAAATACCAGTAGAGAAGGCCTCCCGCCGCAAGGCCTCCCAGGAATATCCAGAGGGGGATGAATTTCCGCGATCTGAGCTTCGCTCCTCGCGACATCCTCTCCTCCCCTTCGCCGTAAATAACAAAAACGGCTGACTTTTAGTATAAAAGTTTTGAGGAAAATGCCCGAGCTCCCGGAAGTCGAAAGTATAAGGAGATTTCTGGAGGAGAGGCTCAAAGGG
>CAYRBX010000022.1:0-1501 GCA_964422695.1 uncultured Dehalococcoidia bacterium | reverse complement strand
CTGTGATCGAAGGCGCCTCGGCGATATCTGGCTCGTCGAAAACGAATGTGAGGTTACGGGACATTTAGGTCTCGACCCCCTTGATGCCGAGTTCACTGAGAGCCATCTTGCGGAGATCTTGAAAAAGCACCGAGCTCCGGTCAAAGCCGTGCTCTGCAAACAAAAGCTCATCGCGGGGATAGGCAATATATATGCCGATGAGGCTTTATTCCGAGCTGGAATTCATCCTCTGAGAGAGGGGAAAAGCCTTTCCGAAGAGGAGGTGAGACGTCTCTTTCGCTCCATTCAAAAAATCGGGGGGCAAGCGTCGACACCTATCGACTTCCCGACGGATCTTCGGGGTCGGCACAATTGCTCCTCGTGATGGCAAGAGCAAGAAAGGAAGGCTCTTCCTGCCCCCGATGCGGAACATCCTTCAGACGGGAGAAAATCTGGGGCAGAGGAACTTATTTCTGTCCCTCCTGTCAGCCTCTGCGAGAGGAGAGCTCCTGAAGGATCTTGGGGAGTTTGGAGAGCGCCTCATTCATCTTCGAGGGATCTCTTCCTCCTCCATCCGCAAGATGCGGCTTTCCCCCGCCGCCTCCGCCCACCTCCCTGGCCATCTCCCTCACTATATCGGGCGCCTTTATCCCCCTCTCCACAAGATCCGAAGTCACGGCCACCAGGAATCTCGGACGATCATCCCACACCGCTCCCAGAGCCACAACCCCGCTTCCGATGCGACCTCTGAGGATATCGGAGACGCGGCGCATCGCATCCATATTCGAAGCCGGAATTGAGGCCGCGATGTAAGCTATGCCTTCGATCTCCCCCTTCCTCGAAAGGAGGATTTCGGCCTCCCTCTCGAGCAATCTCTCCTCAAGCTCCGCATTCCTCTTCCTCAAAGCTTCAAGCTCCCCCAGAAGCTCGGAAACTCTGCCCTTGAGATCTCGAGATGCCGTTCCGAGAAGGGAGGAGAGCTCCCTCAAAATCTCGGCATCTCTCCTCGCTTTGAGAACCGCCTCCCTTCCGGTGAGGGCTTCGATCCTCCGCACCCCCGCTCCCACGCCCTCCTCGGAGGCGATGAGGAAGCATCCTATCTCCCCCGTCCTCCTCACATGAGTCCCGCCGCAGAGCTCGGCCGAAAGCACCCCTCCCCGAGGATCGAGGATCTTCACCACCCTCACGATCTCCCCGTACTTCTCCTCGAAGAGCGCGATCGCTCCCTCGGCTATGGCCTCCGAATAAGGCTTCTCCTCCACCACGACTTCCAGATCCTCTCTGATCCTCTCGTTCACGAAATCCTCGATCCGAACGAGATCCTCCGCCGAGAGAGGGGAGGGGTGCGGGAAATCGAAACGAAGGCGATCCGGAGCCACGAGAGAACCCATCTGGCGGGCATGAGGCCCCAGGATTCGACGCAAAGCAGCATGCAGGAGATGAGTCGCCGTGTGATTACGCATTATGTCAATTCGCCTCTCCCTCTCCACTTCGGCCCATACCTCCTCACCCTCCCTTATCC
>CAYRBX010000021.1:0-10731 GCA_964422695.1 uncultured Dehalococcoidia bacterium | reverse complement strand
GGTATATCTGGGGGATAATCTGGGACTCCCCCGAAGATGCCCGGGAGTTCGTCTCGGGGTATTCTGATCTTCTCGGAAATCTCCAAGCGGCAGAAGGTGATAAGTGCCGGGTGCTTCCCTCGGGGGAGTGCGTGAAGATCCTCTCCTTCGATCGGAAGACCCTTATAGCGGGGGCTCCGGATCCGGAGAGCCTCGATCTCCTCCTGAACTCCGTCATGGGCAGGATCTCGGGGGAGATCCTCGCGCAGGGGAGGAGGGAGCAGGGGGAGATTGAGATCTCGGGCGCGGGCTTTTTGGGGCATCCCGAACCCGACGGCGGGTTCTCCCTCTCCCTTCCCCCGGGGGAGGTGAAGCTCACCTTCAGGCTTCCCGGCTATCTCCCCCTCAGCTTGGATCTTGTCCTCAGGCCTTGGGAGGATCTCGATCTCGGAAGGCTTGTGCTCCGGGGAGGGGATGCCGATGGGAACGAGAGGATAGAGCTGAGGGATCTTCTCCTCATGAGCTTGAATTTTGGCCGCCCCGGCCCTTCCGATATCACCGGAGATGGGATAACGGATATTTACGATCTCGTTCTTGCGGGGGGAAATCTCGGAGCCGGGGGCATTTGAGCTTCACCTTCCTCTGGTGAAGGCGGCGACGGCGGCCTGACCTAAGGATATCCCCCCGTCGTTCGGGGGAACCTCGCTGTGAAGCAGAACCTCAAAGCCGAGATCCCGGAGGAGCTTGAGAGCTTTTCGAAGGAGGAGCCTGTTCTGAAAGACCCCGCCGCTCAAAGCCACGGTCTTTATCCCGCTCTCCCGGCTCAGGATCTCGCACATGCAGGCTATGATGCGCGCCACGGTGTTGTGGAACTTGGCCGCGATGTAAGCCTGCGATCTCCTCTCCTCAAGATCGAGAAGCACCCCTCTCACGATCCCCCTTATGAGCACGACCTTCCTCCCGCTCTCCTCCTCTATCTCAAACGGATATGAATCCCGGGTTTCATCATCATAAGCGGCCATTTCGAGCTCCGCGGCCGCCTGCCCCTCGTAATCGATAACCCTCCTCACCCCGATGAGAGCCGAAACGGCGTCGAAGAGCCTCCCGCAGCTTGAGGTCGGCGGCGAGTTTATCTTCCTTTGGATCTGAAGCCTCAGGATCTCAAGCTCCCGCTCTCCGATCTCCGGGAAGAAGCGCCGGGCTCTCTCAAGCCCCTCCTCCCCGAGGAAGTGAAGGACGTACCCCAGAGCTATCCTGTAGGGCTTTCTTATTCCGGCCTCCCCTCCCGGGAGGGGGGAGTATTCGAGATGCCCGGCCCTCTCAAAGCCTTCGAGATCGGCGATGAGGAATTCCCCTCCCCATATGGTGCCGTCGGCTCCGAAGCCCGTTCCGTCGAAAGCGACTCCTATCACCCTCTCGTTCCTTCCGTTCTCGGCAAGGCAGCTCGCTATATGCGCGTGATGATGCTGCACTTCCAGAAGCTCAAGCCCCTCCTCCTCCGCCCTCTCGTGAGCGTATCTCGTGGCGAGGTAATCGGGATGCATATCGCACGCCAGAAGCTTGGGATTTATCCGGAAGAGCCTCTCGTAGAGCTTTACGGTGGAGCGGAAGTGCTCCAAGGTCTCCTCGTTCTCCATATCCCCTATATGCTGGCTTACGAAAGCGTACTTATCTCGAACGAGGCAGAAGGTGTTCTTGAGCTCCGCTCCGCAGGCGAGGATCTCCGCGGATGAGATGAAGGGGAGGGTGATGGGGAAGGGGGCGTAGCCTCTCGCGCGCCTTATGAGCCTCGGCCTTCCGTCTTCAACCATCGCCACGCTGTCGTCGTAGCGCGAGTAGATGTCCCTGTCGTGCAGGAGGAAGTAATCGGCGATTCCCGAAAGCCTTCGAAGGGCCTCCTCATTATCTTTGGCTATGGGCTCCTCGGTCAGATTTCCGCTCGTCATGACCAGAGGCCTTTTGATCTCGTGAAGGAGGAGATGATGAAGGGGGGTGTAGGGGAGCATCACCCCGAGGTATTTGAGCTTGGGGGCGACGGATTCGGATACTTCGGAATCCTCCTTCCGCCATCGCAGGAGCACAATCGGGGATTGGGGGGAGGCGAGGAGCTTCTCCTCCTCGGGGGAGAGGAGGCAGTGGCGCCGCACCTCCTCAAGATCGCGGATCATGACGGCGAGGGGCTTTGAGGGGCGGCGCTTGCGGGCTTTGAGGGTTTCGACGGCTTGGGTGTTGGTGGCATCGCAGGCGAGGTGAAATCCCCCGAGGCCCTTTATCGCCACGATCTTCCCCCGCCGCAGGAGATCGGCCGCGGCCTTTATCTCATCTTCGACCTCGATCTTCCTCCCCTTATCGTCGGTGAGAAAGAGCTTGGGGCCGCAGGCCGGGCAGGCGTTCGGCTGAGCATGAAAGCGGCGATTCAGAGGATCTTCGTACTCCCGGCGGCAATCGGGGCACATCGTGAACTTGCGCATGGTCGTATTGGGGCGATCGTAGGGGATGTCGATGATTATGGTGAATCGGGGGCCGCAATTGGTGCAATTGGTGAAGGGGTAGCGGTAGCGGCGATCCTTGGGATCGAAGATCTCCCTGAGGCATTCCCCGCATGTGGCTATATCAGGGGAGACGAGCTGATATTCCCCCTCCTCCCGGAGGCTTTTTCTTATCTCGAAAGATGTGTAGCCTTTGGGGGCTTTCTCCTCCCATCTTATCTCCTTAATCTTGGACATCGGAGGGGCTTCTTCCTCTACGGCTTTGAGGAAGGCGAAGAGCTTCTCCCTGGGGCCCTCGACTTCGATCTCCACATTCTTGGAGGTATTTCGCACCCATCCCGCAAGGCCGAAGCGGTGGGCGAGGCGGTAGATGAAGGGGCGAAATCCCACCCCCTGAACCACTCCGCGGATATCTATCCGGAGAAGAGATGCGGGCGAGGACTTCGCTTCCCTCACACCTCTAAAAGATTAATGGAGGATCAGGAAGCTGTGAAGCATGAGGAGGTTGTGAACGGTGAGGATGAGGCCGACCCCCGTGAGGAGTGAGGGGATGACCCAGCGGCGCCCGACCAAGCGCTTGGAGATGAGATAGAGGGCGAGGAGGCTTGCTCCCTTCAGCAGCGCGAAGGCCGGCGCTCCCCCGCCGAGCTCGAGGACCTTCTTGAATAGAGGGTTCGCCTCCACCCCTCCGACTTCAAACGCGAGAAAGGAGGTGAGGGTATCGCCCACTCCGTAGAGGATGATCGCCGAAAGCCATAACTTCCCCTCAAGATCCAATCCCCTGCGCTCCTTTCGAACTTCCTCGGGCTTTCGGGAGGCTTTGTAGACGAAATCGAGGAACTTCCTGAGATCCTTCTGCTCTTCCCCTCTCACCTCGTCCCCTCAACGTACAGCTTGTGAAGGAGCTTCAGGAAATCCTGCTGGGCTCTCCTCACCTCCCTCTTGAATTCATCCAATTCCCGCCTGGTGACGCACTCCGAAGGGGCTCTCTCCGCCGGAACCTCCTGCTTTATGAGGAAGGCGAAGAAGATGTCCGATTGCACGGCTTTGATGTGCTCCATGAGCTTGAAGCCCTCCGATCCGATGAAATTTATGTCTACAAGCAGGATATCGAATCTGTACTTCCTCGCCTCCTCCAGGGCCTCCCGGGCGTTCCGGGCGAGGTGAACCTCTATCCCCTCCCTCTCAAGGAGCGAGGAGATGAGCTCTCCCGTCCTCTCATCCTTATCCAGAACCAGAGCCCTCTTCTTCAAACCTCCTCCTTCCATCCGAACTTGCACTTAAATTTTAGAGAAGAAAGAGCTCTTTTTCGTTAAAATCACATTAAAAAACGGCTTCTTTCCCGAACCCCCGAAGGTCCGGATATGCGGGAAAATGCTCTTGCTCCTCCGATTTTCCGTAGCCGGGGGCGGTGGTGGAATTGCCGGAGGGGCAGGGGAGATCAGGATCCAATCTAACCGTGTGGGACTTCTTCGTTGATCTCGCAACCATCGTTTGGGTGGGGCTGTTTTTCGCCGGCATCGCCAGCCCCGGTCTTGTTCCATCCGGCGTGCAGCTTGCCCTTCTCGCCATCTTCGTTGCCGATCTTGTAGTCAAATCCCGAAGGGCTCCAAACCTCAGAACCTTCTTACGAAGACACTGGAGCGATATCCTGATGGCGATCCCCTATTTCCGCATCTTCCGGGTGCTCAGGCTCCTTCGCGTACTCCGCATCCTCAGGGCAGCCAGAATAGCCAGGGTCGGCAGATTCCCGGGGCTTAAAGCCTTGGAGAGCTTTCGGAGAAAAAGCATGCGTGTCGCCAGAAGAGTTAGAGAGCAAGCTCTGATGAGGATAAAAACTGAAGCTCTTCTCTTTAACACTCGGAGGAAAAGGACAGCGTGAAACAGGAGCTCTCTGGCAATTTACGGACCTGAGCTTCCTTGAACCGGATTCACTCCTTCCCTCTCGATGATCTCGAGAAAGGAGGAATTGAGGCGCCTTCGCTCTTCGATCTCTTCCTGAGAGAGGATCTTCAGTGAAATGAGCGGATGGAAGTTGTAATCCCACATCACCTTATAGGCGGCATCGCGAATGGATCGCTCGACTTCGGGATCGCGCTCCTTTACGGCTACAAGCACATCGAGATCGGAGTCGGGCTTCTCCTCATCCAAAGAAGCCGCTCCCCGATGCGATCTTCCAGCTCCCTTCTTCAATCTCTTCAAAATCTCCTCAGCCCTCCGGTTCATCGCACCTACTCTTACCCCATCAAAGATTCAAAGCTTCTAACTTAATTTTTTATGAGGCATGCCTTCCAAGATCTTCTGGCCTCTATAATTTAGGCTTTGATGTGGTTGCAATTAAAACTGGCAGGGTCACTCGGTTTTGGGGGGATTTTGGACTCCGCTCTCGACCTTCCTCTTCAGGGAGATGAGGAGGTCTATATCCTGGCAGAGGCGGGAGTACTGCTTTTCGAGCTCGGCCACCTCTTTCTGCAATTTCTGCTTCGCCTCGACGAGAGTATCGGCCTCCTGAAGCAAATGCTCCATCTTCTCCCGGAGATCCGGGGTGTTCCTGTATTCGGATTTCAATTTCACGAATTCCTCAAGCTCGCTCCGGATGACCTTCTGCCGGCGGAGCTCCCGATCAAGCTGCCTGCGGAGAGCTCTCAGCCGATCTCTGTAGCCGGAGCTCTCCTCCTCGAATCTCTCCCTCTCCTCCCTCCTCTTCCTCTCGATCTCCCTCACCTCATCGAGAAGCTGCTTCCTCCGCCTCTCCAGCCGCTCTATATCCTGCTTTAGGGCTTCAAGCCTCCTCTCCCTCTCCCCGATCTGAGAGCCGAGCTCCCGAAGGGCGCTCTCAAGCTCCTCGTATCTCCTTCCCGATTTCCTCTCAAGATCCGCCAGCCTCACCGCAGCTTCCAGAAACCTCTCATCTTCCGCCATCCTCTTCGCCGCCCTTATGAGCTCGGGAACTCTCTCGAGGGGAATCGAGAGGCTCTCCGCCTCTCTCAGAACGGCGAGCGCAAGCTTGAGCTCCTCAAAGCTTATCTCATTCTCCCTCATGCTCTCCCCGCTTCACTCGAATTCCACTCTCGCGCCCGGATGGAGGGAGGAGAGGAGTTCGCAGAGCTCCCTCCTCTCCTCCTCGCTCTCCACCGTCTCGATCTCCGAAACAGGTCGCCCATCGGAGCCCCGCTCGGATTTCCAGCTTATAATGTACCCCACGACTTTAAGATAATTCCAAGATCCTCCCACGGCGCAGCAGGAGCAATCTATACAACATGTTCCGGTTATGCACAGAACCTCCCTTCCCCGAAAGGGTATTCTCAATTCCTCCTGCGGCGTGTAGGAGCCGGCGAGAGCTCTGATCTCCTCTCCGAGCTTCGGATGAGCGAATTTCCTCCTCATCTCCCCAGAGCCTGCAGGATCGCTCCGTAATCCTTCCCCCCGAAATGCAGGAGGACTTCTCCCTCCTTCCCCTTTTCGAAGAGGAGGACGTCGGCCAGTATGAAGCTGTACTTCTCCTCTTCCTTTTCGATCCGGAAGGCCCTGCACTCAAGCCATCCCAGGCATCCGTCCACCCGGGGAGGCTTCACCTTCTTCGCCGGGGACCAGGAGAGCCCGGCTTTCTCAAGCTCGTTCTCCCCCTTCTTGAAGCGGCGGGCGCAGATCTCCACCTTCTCTTTGTACTCTCTGGGAACGATGTTGATCACGAATTCCCCCGTTTCGGAGATGTTCTGAAAGGTATGGCTTTCGTACCAAGCTCCCACCAGGACCACCGGAGGATCATCGCACACCGGAGTGACCCATGAGAAGGGGGCCGCATTGATCCTCCCCTCTTTATCCACGCTCGTGATCAAAGTCACCACTTTGGGATGCAGAATCCGGAACCATTCCTCCATCATCCGCCTCCTTCGCCTTTCCGCTCCAGCTCCCTCTCGAAGCCCTCAAGCTCTCCCAAAATCCAATCGATCCACGCCTCCATCCCCTCTCCCGTGCGACAGGAGACCTTGAAGATCTTCGCTCTGGAGTTGAGGCCCTCAACCCCCCGGCGAAACCTCTCGAAATCGAAATCCATATAGGGGAGGAGATCTATTTTGTTCAAAACCACGACATCGACCTCGCTGAACATCAGAGGGTATTTGTAGGGCTTATCATCTCCTTCGGGAACGCTCGAGACGAGCACCTTCCTGTGCTCTCCCAATTTGAACTCCGCGGGGCAGATCAGATTCCCCACATTCTCTATGAGAAGCAGCGAGATCTGCGAGAGGGGGAAGGTGCGAAGAGCCGCGTTCAGCATTCGCGCGTCCAGATGGCAATCCCCCTTCGTATTTATCTGATGCACCGGAACGCCGCACTCCCCCACCTTGCGCGCGTCGAGATCGGAGGCCACATCTCCCTCGATAACTCCGATCTTCACCCTCCCCCCGAGCCTCTTTATCGTCTCCAAGATGAGGCTCGTCTTCCCGGCTCCCGGGGAGGACATGAGATTCACGGCGAAAGTTCGGGATCCGTCGAGCAGGCTTCTGTTGAGAGCCGCGATCTCCTCATTCGCCCTGAGGATATCCTCCATGAGGATTTCTTCCGACATCATTCCACCTCCATGCTCTCAATATAGCACTCCTTTCCGGCCGTGATCTCCACCTTCCATCCGCCGCAGGAGGGGCATGTCCAGTAAAGATCTTCGGGATTGAATTCCGTGCCGCAATCCCTGCATCGCGCGCGAGCGGGAACGCGGCGAAAGGAGAGCTCGGCTCCCTCGGCTTTGGTGTTCTTGCTCAAGGTCTCGAAGTAAAAATCAACGCATTCCTCAACTATTCCGGTGAGATCTCCTATCACGAGATTTATCTTGAGAATCCTCTTCGCTCCGAGCTCCTCGACTTTATTGAGAACAAGATCGAGGAGCGCTTGGGTTATGGCGAGTTCATGCATCCCCTCGATCAAACGGGAAGCTCATACCACACTCGCCCGCATTTGTTGCACTGATAAACCCAGATCCCCATGGTCACGGGGCGTCCGATGTTGACCGGACGCACATCCCGATCGGAAGCTCCGCATTGCGGGCATTTCAGGATCTTCGTTTTCTTCGAAGTTCTCATGGCCGCCTTGTCCCAATCCAGTATATCGCCTCCTCAAGTCAAGTCAATTCTCGATTCTCCGTATTCGACAGGGGATTCCCCGCAGCTGAACCGAGCCCAGAGAAGCTTCGAAGTTCTCGCTTTGAGTGAGGATATTGATATTGGATTCGCTCCAGCCGAAGAGATCCCCCTCCTCGGGGAACCACCATCCGTAGGATGCCACCGCCACTCTGGGATCGAGATCCGGATCAAGCTCAAGCTTCTGCTTTATCCTCCCCTCTCTCGTCTCGATCCACACCCATTCCCCCTCTCTCAAATTCAAGCGGGCGGCGGCTGAGGGATGAAGCCTCACCGTGGGCTCGGCTTTCAGAGCTCTGAGCCTTCCTACATTGCGAAAGGCCGAATGAACGAAGGGGAATTCCTTGGCGGAGGTGAGGAGGAGGGGGAATTCCTCATCGGCGGGATCCAAACGGGAGAGCTTCCCGAAGGAGGGGATGGGATCCACCCCCATATCCTCAAGCTGCTTCGAGAAGATCTCGACCTTCCTGGAGGGGGTTTGAAATCCCTCGGCCCTCGCCCTCCCGAAGCTCCTCTCCCCCTCCAAGATCCTCCTCTCCTTGAATTCCTCGAAGGAGAGGCCGGCCGGGGCGAGGATATGATCGCATACCTCCCTCTCCTCCCTCCAGAAGTACGCCCCCAAGCCGAGCTTGGAGGCGAGGTTGTTTATGATCCAGGTGTCGGAGCGGCACTCTCCGGGCGGATCGACGAGCTTGGGGTAGGCGAGCACGAAGCCCTGAAAGGGAGGGTAGGGGGCGATCTCATCGAACTCGCAGTTCCCCGCCGCGGGGAGCACGATATCGGCCAGAGCCGCCGTCGGGGTCATGAAGAGATCGGCGACGACCAGAAGCTCGAGCTTCTTCAGAGCTTCGAAGACCTTCGAGGAATCGGGATAGGTTATGAGGGGATTTGTCCCGAAGCAGAGGAGCGCCCTTATGGGGAAGGGCTTTCCCTCAAGAACCGCTTTGATCAGAGCCTGCCTCGGGATGAAGGCGGTTCTCCGGGCGAGGGGAAGGGAGAGGACGTGCTTCTCCGGGCTTCTGGGGAATTCTCGAAGGAGGATGAACCTTCCCGGACGGAGCACCGGAGGGGGATAGACCAATCTCTGGCCTCCGGGGATGTCGATATTGCCGGCGAGCGCGCAAAAAATGCAGATGGCCCTCAGGGCCTGAAAGCTGTGAGGATTTTGATCCAGAGCATTCCCCACCTCCACGGCCGCCGGCTTCGATTCCGCGTAGAGCTCCGCAAGCTTTTGGATCTCCCTCCACGGAACCCAGGAGATCCGCTCGATCTCCTCCCGATCGAAGCTTCCGATCTCCTCCTCCAGCTTCTCAAATCCCGAGCAGTATTCCTTTACGAACTTCTCATCATAAAGCCTCTCCTCCACCATCGCTTTGATGAGCCCCAAGGCCAGAATCCCATCGGCTCCGGGGCGGGGTTTGAGCCAGAGGGAGGCTTTCGAAGCCGGAAGCGTCCTCCTCGGATCTATCACCGCGATCTTCGTCTGATCCATGAGCTTTTTGTACTCCTCAAGCCGGATGCGATTTCTCGTGTGAGGGAAGTTATTCCCCCAGATGATGAGGAGCTTTGGGGGGTTTCGGAGATCCGCCGCTGTGGGAAGGCCGAAGGTGTAAATGGAAGCAAGCTCCGTGGGGACGTGGCACAGATGCCCTGCGGTCATCACATTGGGGGTTCCGAAGGCGCTTGCGAACCTCTGAGCCATCGCCATCTCAAGCCCCTTGGGATCCCCCACGGCCAGGGCCACCTGCTCCGGGCCGAAGTTATCTCTTATGCGGGCGAGCTTTTCGGCCACAAGCTCAAGCGCCTCATCCCAGGAGATCCGCCTCCACCTCCCCTCCCCCCTCTCCCCCTCGCGCCTCAGGGGATATCTGAGGCGATCCGGATGATTCAAGATCTCGGGGAGGGAAAGCCCTTTCGCGCACACAAATCCGGAAGAGTCCCCCGCATCTCTTTCGACCTTGACCACCCTGCCCTTCTCGACGATCACCTTTATGGGGCATCTCGCGAAGCAAAAGCGACAGAAAGTGGAAAATGCCCCTTCCTTCATTCCCCTCTCCTCATCCTTTGATCACGGCTATGGGCCTTGCGCGGAACACCCTGCGGGCGATTCCGGCCTTCTCGGTCACATGCACCACTTCCATCACGTCCTTGTAAGCCTCCGAAGCCTCCTCGGCGAGGCCGGAGAGGGTGGCCGCGCGAACGACTATCCCCTTGCTCTCCAGAGCCTCCAGAACTTCGGAGCCGTGTTGCAGCTTCTTGGCTTTGGCCCGGCTCATCACCCTTCCCGCTCCGTGACAGGAGGTGCCCCATGTCTCCTTTATGGCCTCGGGAGTGCCCACGGCGACGTAGGAGTAACGTCCCATATCGCCGGGGATCAGAACGGGCTGTCCCACATCCCGATACACCTTGGGTATGTCGGGATGGCCGGCGGGAAAAGCTCGCGTCGCCCCCTTGCGGTGAACGCACACTCTTATCTTCTTCCCGTCGTATTCGTGCTCCTCAATTTTCGCTATATTGTGCGCCACATCGTAGACGAGGCGAAGCCCGAGCTCTTTGGGGCTCTTCCCGAAGACCTTGGAGAAGGACTCGCGAGTCCAGTGAGTTATGCACTGCCTGTTGGCCCAAGCGTAATTCGCCGCGCAGCACATGGCGGCGAAGTAATTCCTCCCTTCGGGAGATTGAAGGGGGGCGCAGGCGAGCTGCCTGTCGGGAAGGGAGATCCCGTACTTCCGAACCGCTCCTCCCATGACCTTGAGGTAATCATCGCACACCTGATGCCCGAATCCCCTCGAGCCCGTGTGAATGAGCACCAGAACCTGCCCCACCTCCTCAACGCCGAAAACCTTCGCGACCTTCGGATCGTATATCTCGTCGACGACCTGAATCTCCAGGAAGTGATTCCCCGAGCCCAGCGTTCCGAGCTGCGGAGCTCCTCTCTCCCTCGCCCTATCGCTCACGACCGAGGGGTCCGCCCCCTTGAGGCAACCCCCCTCTTCGGTGAGCTCCAGATCCTCCTCCGTTCCGAATCCCCTCTCGACCGCCCACCTCGCCCCCTTCCTCATCACCTCATCGACCTCCCCTTTCTTCAGGCGCAATTTCCCCTCGGATCCCACTCCCGAGGGGATGTT
>CAYRBX010000020.1:0-11120 GCA_964422695.1 uncultured Dehalococcoidia bacterium | reverse complement strand
CTTCTACGGAGGGAGGTGGGATCGGGAGGCGGTGCTTTCGGGGCTCGGGAGGGAATTTCTGGGAACGAAGGTGAGCTTCAAGCCCTGGCCTTCCTGCAGGATAACTCATCCTTTCATCAAAGCCTGCTTCGATATCGCTCAAGATATAAGAGATCCCGCCGATCTGGAGGAGATCGTCCTCAGAGGAGGAGAGGCGGGGCTCAAGCTCTTCGAGCCCGAGGAGGAGAGGAAAAGCCCCAAGCTCGGCATAGCCGCCAAATTCTCCCTCCCCTACATCGTGGGGCTTGTGTTCGCAAAGGGGAAGGTGGAGCTTGAGGATTTCCTCCCTCAAAACCTCCAAGATCCCGAAGTCCTGGAGATCGCCCGGAAGACGAGGTACGAGGCGATCTTTCCGGGAGGAGCTTTCGTTCCCGTCGAGGTGGAGGCAAGAACGAAAGGAGGGAGGAGGATCAGAAGGAGGGTGGAGGGGATTCCGGGAAGCCCGGAAAGCCCTCTTTCGGATGAGGAGCTCCTCGCCAAATTCAGAGATTGCGCCCGCTACTCCAAAAGGCCTCTCTCCCGAGACGAGATAGAAGAGCTCCTTCAGAAGCTCAGATCGCTTGAGCTCGTAGAGGATATAAGGGAGATAACAGGGTATTTCGGAAGCTGAGCCCCCGCCTTCCCTTCAGCTCACCTTCAGGCCGAGAGGGCCGAGCTCCGTGATCTTGTCGATGAACTCGTTGATCACCTGCTGGAATTTGGCTCCCTCGGCCGCCGAGATCCACTCAAGCCTCAGCCTCTCGGGCTCTATTCCGAACTGCGGGAGCATCCTGCGCAGAAGCTCAACTCTCCTCAGGGTCTTGTAATTGCCGGTGAGGTAATGGCAATCTCCGGGGTGGCATCCCGTGACCAGCACCCCGTCCGCCCCCCTCTTGAAGGCGAGGAGAATGAAGGAGGGATCGACCCTTCCGGAGCACATAACCCGGATCACCCTGAAATTGGGCTTCATCTGAAGCCTTGAGGTTCCGGCGAGATCCGCCCCCGCGTAGGAGCACCAATTGCAGCAGAAGACGATGATCTTGGGCTCAAATCCGCTCTTCATAATCCCTCCTCCCGAAGGATTTGTTCTGCGATGAACGGAATACTTCTCTCCACCTCCTCGGTGCACCTCTCCCCGAAGGTGGTGACGTCCCTCACCTCAACGGCGTAAATGCTTATCTCCCCGGGCATCTCAAGGCCGAGCTTCCTTCCAAGCTCCAGAACGGTTGCGAGATCAACTCCATGCGAGAAGGCGATCTCGCAAGAGGGCCCGAGATCCGAAAGCTCGATCCTGTAAACCTCCCCGGGCCTCCCCCTCCCCGTTACTATCGAATCGATGATCACGATCTTATCGTAGCCCGAGATGAGATCGAGAAGCGAAAGCCCCGCCTCGCTCGTCTCCACAACCTCAAGATCCGGCCTTCTCTCCTTGATCTCCTGCGCCACCTTTATCCCCACCCCGTCGTCGGTGAGGATGGGATTGCCCAATCCCAAGATGAGAACCTTCATCTCCCGACTCCTTCAAATAGCAGCCAGCGCCTCGGAGAGGTTCTCCCTCACCTCATCCGCAATGGTTATCGCGTTTGCCGGGCAGGCCACGGCGCAGACTCCGCAGTGCTTGCATCGAAGCTCATCGATAAACGAGATGAGCTTTCCGTTCTCCTCCTGAACTCTCGCCGCATCATGAGGGCATACCGATGAGCAGATCCTGCAGCCGCTGCAGAGCTCCTTCAAAACCTCCACTTTGGGGAGCTCCGGCTGAAGATCGGAGGCGACGCACCCCTTGCAGCTCTCGCAAGGTCCGCAATGCAGGCACCTTCGCGCTTCCTCAATCGCCTCCTCCAGAGCGAAGCCCTCCTCAAACAGCTCGAAGTTCAGCCTCTCCGGAGCCGGCTTCCATTTGTATTGCGGCTGGGGCTTGTATTCGGGAATTCTGGGAAGGGGCGCTTTGGAATATTCCCTTTCCCTCCCCGCCCGCAGATCCTCTCCTTTGAGGTATCTGTCGATGGATTCGGCCGCGATCATTCCATCTCTCATCGCCTCCGCGGCGAAGCCTATGCGCCTCGCATCTCCTCCGATGAAAATCCCCTCTCTTCTCGTGCTCATCAAAGTAACGGGGTCGACGGCGAGCCTTCCGCTTTCATCCAGAAGACCCTCCCGGCTGAAGAGCTCCCGATCCGCCATCTGCCCGATGGTCACGAGGAGCACATCTCCTTCGATGTAGATCACATCGCTCAAATCGAACTGCGGATTGAACCTCCCCCCCGGATGATCATCCCAGACGGAAACGCACCTGGGGCATTTGATCCTCCTGAACTTCCCGTTCTCCCCGAGGATCTCCTGCACGCCTCTTGAGTAAACGATCTTTATCCCCTCCTCCGTGGCGCCTTCGATTTCCTCAACATCCGCCGGAATTCCATCCTTATGAGATTTATCCTCACATTCAAGGCAGACGATGGTCACCTCTCCTCCGAGCCTCCGGGCGGTTCTCGCCACATCAAAAGCCACATTCCCCCCGCCGATCACGATCACCCTCTTCCCCTTGTAGTAATCGGGAGGTATCTTCCCCTCATTCACTCCCCCGAGGAGGTGAAGCCCGAAGCCCACGCCCTCGAGATCCCTTCCGGGCACGAGCTCCCTCCCGAAGGTAAGAGGCCTGGGGAGAGGGGTTCCGGGGGCGAGGAATATGGCTTTGAAACCCTCCCTTCTCAGATCCTCCAAGCTCCTTCCATCTCCTCCGATCTTCTCTCCCGTCCGGACATCGATATGCGCTATTCGCACAAGGCTTTTGAGAGCGATCTCAAGCACATGTCTTGGAAGCCTGTATCTCGGAATGAAATTCAAAGCTCCTCCAAGGTAGGGACGCGCCTCGAAGATGGTGCACCTGTAGCCTCTCTTGGCGAGCATGTAAGCGCATATAAGGCTTGCAGGCCCCCCGCCGATGAGAGCCACTTTCTCTCCTTTGGGTTCCGGAAGGGAGGGCTTCTCCCTCTCGAGGTATTGCAGGTAGCGATCTCCTATGAAGCGCTCAAGAAGCCTCCTCCTTATGGCGCCGGTTGTCTCCCTGTAGTTGCAATCATCTTCGCAAAGCCCGCAGATATACCCGCAAACCGGGAAGAGGGGGTTTTTCTCGTAGATCTCATCGCCCAAGGCGATGATCTCCCTCAAAGCCTTCTCCTCATCTGCGGGGAGAAGGGAGATCCTCACATTGCTTCTCTGAATATCCTGTCCTATGGGGCATCTCACCTGACAGGGCGGGAGATAGATCTTCCCCGCTTCATCTCTTACCTCTTGAACTTCCGCTTTCACCATCTTCTGCCTCCGGGTTTTTGTGAAAGGAGCGATCTCCTATTCCCCTCTCACATCCTCGCTCCGGGGCCCCCGCCTCTCAGCGGGCGAGCTTCTTCACGAGCTTGCCGCGATGATCGTAAACGGAGATCTCCAAGGGCATCCTTCCGGGAAGCGAGTGAGTGGCGCAGGCGTGGCAGGGATCGTAAGCTCTGAAGGCCATCTCCACCATATTGAGGATCCCGTCGTCCACCCGCCCGCCTTTGATGAGAGCTTTGGCCGCCCTCTCTATATCCATGAAGATGGAGGCGGCGTTGTTCTGTGTGGCCACGATCAAATTCACTTCGGTGAGAATGCCCTTCTCATCGGTCTTGTAGTGATGGAATAAGGTGCCCCTGGGGGCCTCCACCACCCCCACGCCCTCGACGGGGGTTTGGGTGGGGATGTTCCTCACCTTGGTGGAGGTGATCTCGGGATCGCGAACGAGCTCCAGAATCCTCTCCGAAGCGTAGAGGGTCTCTATGAGCCTCGCCCAGTGGAAGGCGAGGGTGTTGTGCACCGGCTTTCCTCCCAAGGTCTCGTACATCTTGTTGTAAGCTTCCTGAGCGAGAGGAGTGGCCATGCCGTCGGCGGCGTTGAGGCGGGCGAGAGGAGCCACCCTGTAAATTCCGCTCTCCGGGCCGTCCACAAACCCCTTCCATCCGATCCCCTTGAGGTAGGTGAACCTCACATAAGTCCAGGGCTCCACGTGCTCCCTTATGTAATCGAGGTAATTCTGAGCTTTGAATTTGGCGTACTCCCTTCCGTCGGGATCGACGACCCTCACCCAGCCGTCGTAGAAATTGAGCTTGTTGTTCTCATCCACAAGCCCCATGTAGTAAGTTCGCAATTTGTAGATATCGCCGGTTATGAGATCCACATACTCCTTGTTCCGGAGCACGATCTTATCGAAGAGATCCAGAGCGAATTTGGAGAAGTCGACGGCGTACTCCGCGGCCTCCAAGATCTCCTTCCTCTCATCCTCGGTTATGGGCTTCGACACCCCTCCGGGAAGGCCGCACACGGGATGAACCGGCTTCCCTCCTATGATGGAGAGGATCCTGCGAAGCCTCTTCCTCACCTCTATGACCTTGCTTCCCGCCTCAAGCCCCACCTTTCCTATGACGCCGAGGATGTTCCTCTGAGCGGCGGGAGCTTTGGGGCCGACCACGAAATCGGGGCCTCCGAGGAAGAAGAAGTGCAGGATGTGATCTTCGGCCTGAAAGGCGCAGTACATGAGCTCCCTTATCTTCTTGGCCGCCGGAGGGGGCTCCACCTTGAAGAGATCGTCCAGAGCTTTGGTCGAAGCCATGTGATGAGCGGTGGGGCACACTCCGCAGATCCTGGGGGTGATTCTGGGCATCTCCTCGGCCGGCCTTCCCTCGCAGAACTTCTCGAATCCCCGGAGCTCGGGAATTTGGAAGAAAGCCCTCTCCACATCTCCCTTCTCGTTCAAGAAGATCTCTATCTTCCCGTGGCCCTCAAGCCTCGTTATGGGATCGATGGTGATCCTCCTCGCCATCCTCAAACCTCCTTCAAAGATTCCATTCTCCTCCTTCGGAGGAGCGAGGCGGGAAGGCTGAAGCGATAGAAGGTGCCGGCGGGATCCACGATCTGCTCCACGAGCTTCCTCATCTCCTCCTCGGACATCCTCCCCTCCTCATCCAATCCGAGGAGCGATGCGATCATCGACAGGGCTTTCGCCCCCTGATCCACGACCTCGCTCGTCGGCCCCATGCACCCTCTGCAGGGCATATTGGCGTTGATGCACCTCTCCCCGCATCCGGATCGGGTGACGGGGCCGAGGCAGATGATCCCCTGAAGGAGGAAGCACTTCTCGGGATCGATTTCGATCTCATGAGGCCTTCGGATCTCCTTTATGGAGATCTTCTCGGGCTTGGTCTTGTTCCTGGGGCAGGTGTCGCACAGAGCTTTATCCGGAGCGAGCACCGCTCCCTTGGGGGGGAGTTCTCCCTTGAGGATGGCGTTCACGGCGTTCAGAATGAGATCGGGCTGCGGAGGGCATCCGGGGAGGTAGTAATCGACATCTATGGTCTGATCCAAGGTCTTCACGGTGTCGTAAAACTCGGGAAGGCGGAGCTCATACCCGTCCACCACCACCTTCTCCTTCGGGGTTATGCCCTCCGGATTCTCCACCGTGGGAACTTCCATGTACACCCTCCGGAAGATGAGCTCTCTGTTCCAGAAATTGGCGAGGCCCGGTATCCCTCCGAGATGAGCGCAGGATCCGAAGGCCACCACGAGCTTGGATTTCCTCCGGAGGAGCTTCACCATATCCTCCTGCTCCTCAAGCCTTATCGCCCCGTTTATGAAGCTCACGGCTATCTCGCCGTCGGCCATGGCCTCTATATCCTTGCGCTTGAAATCCATGGCGACCGGCCAGAGGACGATATCCACGGCTTCGGCGACCTTCAGGATGTCCTCATTGAGATCCACCACCGCCTCCTCGCATCCCCCGCAGGAGGCGCACCAGTAGAAAGCCACCTTCGGCTTGGCCATATCCTGCCTCCTCTCCTCCTTCGGCCTTCTCAAGAACGAGAAGATCTTCGGGATCTTGAAACCCCCGGGATTTGACGCACTTCCCCCGCGCACCTCACTTCACCTCTTCCGATTTTTCGAAGCTCTCGCCCTCGTTCCCGCGGAAATTCCACGGAAATTCTAATATCCCCCTCTCGCGTTGTCAAACTTGAAGGCCTCCTCGCACCAGAAATCGCGGCAGATCTTGGGCTTCGTCTCGTGAATGGAGCAGAGCCCGCCGTTCCCCAGCTCCACGAAGAAAGGGCAATTCTGAAGGAACTCGCCCGTCTCCGGATCCACCCACCCCTCCCCCCATCCCTCATGCTCCGGACCCGTCCTCACATGCCTGAGGATATCCTCCCTCCCCTCCCTCCTCCATCGCTCCAGATCTTCGGGAGTGAAGGTGAGGCCGAAGCCGAATTTGCGGCAGCACTCCCCGCACCTCCTGCAAACCGGCTTCATCCCTCCCTCGCGCCTGAAAGCTCCTCCGGGCGCTCCGCTTTCCCTCTGAATTATATGTGGCGGCTCGGCGCTTCCTCCCTTCAGAGGATGACGGCGATGTAAATCGAATTCACATTGGTTCCGGTGGGGCCGGTTACGAGAAGCGAATGCGCCTTCCTGAGGGCGCCGTAAGCATCATGCCTTGCCAAGATCTCCTTCGGATCGATCCCCTCCTCCCTGAGGCGGGAGAAAGTGAAGCCGTCGACGAGCCCTCCGGCCGCGTCGGTGGGGCCGTCGGTTCCGTCGGTATCGGCGGCGAGGATCGCAACCCCCTCAAAGCCCGCGATCTTCACGGCCGCGGAGAGGGCGAACTCCTGATTGGGCCCTCCCGCTCCCCTCTCTCCCCGCACGGTCGCCGTGGTCTCCCCTCCGGCGATGAGAGCGCAGGGCTTCCGGAAGGGCCTTCCGCTCCGATACACCTCCTCGACGATCGAGGAGAAGGCCAGAGCCGCCTCCCTCGCCTCCCCCTCGAGAGAGGTGGTGAGGATATGAGCTTCAAGCCCGAGCCTCCTCGCCTCCTCGGCCGCGGCCTCGCACGCCATCCTCCCCCCGCCGATGATGAAATTCCTCACGTTCGGAAGATCTCCCTTCGGGGTCTCCTCGACCTTCCCCTCGATGCCCGAGATTATATGCCTCCTTATGCTCTCGGGGATCTCATCCCAAAGCCCCCGAAGCTCTAAGATCCTGCGCGCATCCTCGAAGGTCGAGGGATCGGGGGCCGTCGGCCCCGAAGCTATGATATCGAGCCGATCTCCCACCACATCGGAGAGGATGAGGCTTATCACCTTCCCCCTTGCGGCTCCGGCGAGCTTCCCTCCTTTGATCTCCGAGAGGTGCTTCCTCACCGTGTTGATCTCGCAAATCGGAGCCCCGCTTCGAACGAGCAAATCGTTCGCTCTGATCTTATCCTCCAAGCTTATGCCCGGAGGAGGGCACACGAGGAGAGAGGATCCCCCTCCGGAGATGAGGACGAGGAGCAGATCCTCCTCTCTCGCCTTCCGGACGAGCTCCAGAGCCGCGCGCCCGCTCAGGAGGGAATTGGCGTCGGGAACGGGATGTCCCGCCTCCAAAACCCGAATCCTCCGAAGCTCCGCTCCGTACCCGTATTTCGTGACGGCCATCCCCTCCTTTATCCTCTCCCCCAAGATCTCCTCCGCCCCTCCGGCCATGAGGCAGGCCGCCTTCCCGAAGGCCAGAACGTAGATCTCCCCTCTTACGGGAAACGCCTCTCCCCAAACCAAGATCTCCTCTCCTTCGAACTTCAAAGCCCTCCTCACCGCCTCCCGAGGATCGGCGCTCAAAAGGGCTTTCTCCAAAAGCCTCAAGGCCATGCTCCTCGCCCTCGCATCTCCGAAGCTCAGAAGCTCCTCTTCGTTCCGAATTCCGATCATTCGCGCTTCTAAGATTAACATCCCGCCCTGAGGCTTGTATAATTCTTATATGGTCGGGCGGTTAGCTCAGTGGTTAGAGCGCTGCGTTGACATCGCAGAGGTGGCAGGTTCGAGTCCTGCACCGCCCACCACCCCGGCCCGCAAGCCCTTTTTATTTTTGCCCTCGCGCCGAAGGGGATGTCCGAAGAGGAGCTCTTGAGATTGCGCCACACGGCGGCTCACATCTTGGCCGAAGCGGTTCTCTCCCTCTTCCCCGAAGCGAAGCTCGGAATAGGCCCTCCCACCGAAGACGGCTTCTTCTACGATTTCCTCCTCCCCCGCTCCCTCACCCCCGATGATCTCCCCAAGATCGAAGCCAAGATGAGGGAGATCATAGCTCAGGACAAGCCCCTCGAGAGGATGGAGATCCCGAAGGAGGAGGCGCGGCGCATCTTCGCCGATCAGCCCCTGAAGCTTGAGATCTTGGAGGAGATCCCCGAGGAGACGGTCACCGTGTACCGGCAGGGGGAATTCGTGGATCTCTGCCAGGGCCCTCACATGCCCTCGACCGGATGGGTCAAAGCCTTCAAATTGCTCTCGGTCTCCGGAGCTTACTGGAGGGGAGATGAGAGGAGGCCGATGCTCCAGCGGATTTACGGCACCGCCTTCCGAACCGAGGAGGAGCTTCAAGCTTATCTCAAATTCCTCGAGGAGGCGGCGGAGAGAGATCATCGCAAGCTGGGGAGGGAGCTCGATCTCTTCAGCTTTCACGAGGAGGCCGGGCCGGGGCTCGTCTTCTGGCATCCCAAGGGGGCGCTGCTGCGGAGCATAATAGAGGACTTCTGGAAGAGGGAGCACCTGAAGAGAGGGTACGAGCTCGTTTACACCCCTCATATAGCGAAAGCGCAGCTCTGGAAGCTCAGCGGGCACTGGGAGTTCTACAGGGAGAACATGTACCCTCCCATGGACGCGGGGGGGCAGGAGTACCTCGTGAAGCCCATGAACTGCCCCGGCCACATCCTCATCTACAAGACGAGATTGCGGAGCTACAGGGAGCTTCCCCTCCGCTGGGCCGAGCTCGGAACGGTCTACAGGTGGGAGCGCTCCGGAGTTCTGCACGGCCTCACGAGAGTTCGGGGCTTCACTCAAGACGACGCTCACATCTTCTGCCGCCCCGATCAGCTCGAGGAGGAGCTCCTCGGGGTGCTGGACTTCGCCCTCTACATGCTCCGCGCTTTCGGCTTCGAGGATTACAAGATCGTCCTCTCGACGCGCCCCGAGGTCTTCGCCGGATCTCCGGAGAGCTGGGAGAGGGCGACCTCGGCTCTGGAGAGGGCGCTCCGGGAGAGGGAGATCTCCTACGAGGTGGAGCCGGGAGAGGGGGTTTTCTACGGCCCCAAGATAGATATCCTCCTGAAAGACGCTCTGGGGAGGGAGTGGCAGAGCTCCACCATTCAGGTGGATTTCGTCCTCCCGGAGAGATTTGATGTGAGCTTTGTGGGATCGGACGGGAGGGAGCAGAGAGCCGTTATGATCCACAGAGCGCTCTTGGGGAGCATGGAGAGGTTCATAGGCTGCCTTCTCGAGCACTACAGAGGAGCCCTTCCGGTCTGGCTCTCCCCCGTTCAGGTCGCCGTGATCCCGGTGGCGGAGAGGCACCTCGAAGCCGCGAATCGCATCGCCCGAAGGCTTGCGGAGGAGGAGATCAGAGTTTGGGTGGACGGAAGAGATGAGACCGTTCGCTTCAAGATACGATACTCCCAGCTTCAGAAGATCCCCTACATGATCGTCTTGGGCGATGAGGAGATAAGGCGGGGGGATCTCAGCGTGCGCACGAGGACCGGAGAGACCAAGAGGGTCTCCCTCGAGGATCTCATACGAAGCGTGAAAACGGCGGTGGAGCGGAGGATCTGCACCTCAATTCCCCTTTGATTTCCCCTTCCGGGAATGTTAACTTTAATGGTAAGGAAAATCCTGAAGGGAGGAGGGAGATATACCTAAGGAATACAGAGTCAACTGGGAGATAAAGGCGAGAGAGGTCAGGGTCATAGGGGAGGACGGGAAGCAGATAGGGATAATGCCCCTTCATAAAGCCATCCGGCTTGCGGAGGAGAAGGGGCTTGATCTCGTGGAGGTTGCTCCCAACGCCCAGCCTCCCGTCTGCCGCATTCTCGATTACGGCAAATTCAAGTACGAGCTTGCCAAAAAGGAGAAGCAGGCGAAAAAACATCAAGAAGGCGAGGTGAGCCAGATAAGGTTCTCCACCGGCATTCAGCCTCATGATCTTGAGGTGAAAATGCAATCTATAAGAAGGCTTTTGAGCAAGGGCAATAAAGTGAAGGTGATGGTGATCTTCAAGGGGCGAGCTATAACTCATCCGGAGCTCGGGGAGACGCTCCTTCGGCGGGTCAGCGAATCCCTGCAGGATATAGCTCGAGTGGAGCAACCTCCCAAGATGGATGAGAAGATGATGACCATGTTGCTTGCGCCTCTCAAGAAATCCTGAGAAAGGGGGAAAGCGAAATGCCCAAAATGAAAACGAGAAAAGCGCTCGCCAAGAGGGTTCATGTGACCGGCACGGGGAAGCTCCTTCACATCAAGGTGGGGAAAAGCCACCTCCGCCGCAGGAAATCCAAGCGCGTGAAGCGAGCTCTGGATAAGAAATGCGAGTTCCATCCCGCCGATCTCGATAAGGTGAGAAAGGAGCTCCCCTACGCGTAATTCGAAAAAGCGGAGGTATGAAGCGAGATGACGAGAGTAAAGGGCGGACCGAGGAGAAGGAGAAGACGCAAGAAGATCTTGGAATTCACCAAAGGCCATATGCTCACCCGCCACAAGCTCTTCAAGCGCGCTCGCGAATCGATGATCAAAGCTCTGAGCTACGCCTACCGGCATCGAAGGGAGCGGAAGAGGGAGTTCCGAAGGCTCTGGATCGTCCGGATAAACGCGGCGGTGAGAGAGCACGGCCTCTCCTACAGCAAGTTCATTCACGGCCTCAAGAAGTGCGGCATTGAGATCAACAGGAAGATGCTCGCCGAGATGGCGGTGAACAATCCCGAAGCCTTCGCCGAGATAGTGCGCCAGGTGAAGGAGAAGCTCGAAACCCCCGCCGAGACCGGAGGCTGATGAGAGATCTCCTCGCCGAACTTGAGGATTTGAAGCGCAGGGCTTTGGAGGAGCTCGAGGAGGCCGCCGATCTCAAATCCCTCAGGGAGTGGCAGGTAAAGTATCTCGGGAGGAAGGGGAGATTAACCGAAATCCTCCGCAGCTTGAGCTCCCTCCCCTTGGAGGAGAGGAGGAGGGTGGGATCGGAGGCCAACGCCCTGAAGGAGCTCCTCGAGGGGAGGAGGAAGGAGAGGGAGAGGG
>CAYRBX010000019.1:0-11274 GCA_964422695.1 uncultured Dehalococcoidia bacterium | reverse complement strand
AGGGCTCGGGATTGAATTCGGGCTGCTTGCTCTTGGGGAAGCGCCTTATATCCACAAGCACCTTCACCTCATGCCGGAGGAGGAGATCAAGAAAATCCTTTAGCTTCCTCCCTCCATACCCGATGGTGCAGAACATCCCCCTTACTAAGGCAAAAGCAAAGTCCCCTCCTCCCCTCCCCGGAGGGCCGAGAGGAGCGCGCCGGACGCTCCCCGCAGGATGCGAGCGCTCGGAGCCGCGGGAAGAGCCGAAAGGGAGGCCTCGACCTTCGGGATCATCCCCCCCGAGATGATCCCGCGGTCGATCATCTCCCGCGCCTCCTCCGCGCGGAGAGCCGGGATAACCCTGCCCTCCTCATCAAGCACCCCCGGAACGTCCGTGAGGAGGAAGAGCTCGGCCTTGAGGCTTCTCGCAAGAGCGCTCGCGGCGAGATCACCATTTATGTTAAGTATCTTCCCCTCCGAAGGATCGATTCCGAGAGGGGCGATGACGGGAATGAATCGATGTTCCAGAAGCAGGAGCACGAGCTTTGTATTTACTTCCTCCACCTCTCCCACAAGTCCGAGGTCCGGAGAGCTCCTCTTGGCTTTGAAGAGGAGGCCGTCGATTCCGCTTAGGCCTATGGCTTTTCCTCCCATTCTGTTTATCTCGGCCACGACCTTCTTGTTCACAATTCCCGCAAGAACCGCCGTGACCACCTCGAGAACCTCGGGAGAGGTGACCCTCCGTCCCCTCTCAAATCGAACGGGAATTCGGAGTTTATCCTGCCAGAGGGAGATCTCCTTCCCCCCGCCGTGAACGAGGACGATGTTCCGCCCGCTCCTCCAAGCTTCCACGATATCCTCCAAAACCCCTCTCCACCCTCCCTCGATGCTCCCTCCGATCTTCACGACCGCGATCCCCTCCATCTCCCGCCTTATGTGGTGTAAATGCTGTTCAGGCGCACGTATTCCTCGGAGAGATCGCAGCCCCAAGCCTCCGCCCTCCCTCCCCCGAGATTGAGGGAGATGCGAAATGAGGGGTTCTCGCGGAGGATCTCCTCGGCTTCGGATCTCGAGAAGGGCTGAGGCTCCCCTCCTCGGAGGAGGCAGAGGTCGCCCAAGAAGATGTCCAAGCGTCCGGGATCCACCTTGATTCCGCTCCTCCCCAAGGCCGCCGCCACCCTGCCCCAATTGGGATCGGCTCCGTGAACGGCGGCTTTCACCAAGGAGGAGGAGACGACGGCTCGAGCTGCGATTCTGGCCTCCCTCTCGGTTCTCGCCCCCTCAACGCTCACCTTGAAGATCCTCGTCGCTCCCTCCGCATCTTTCAGGATCTCCAAAGCAAGCTCCCGGCACACCTCCTCCAAAGCTCTCCTGAAGATCTCAAGCTCGGGGCCCCTTTCGATCTCCTTTCCCGAAATTCCGCTCGCGAAGATCAAGACCATATCGTTGGGGCTCGTATCGCCGTCGACGGAGATCATATTGAAGGTCTTGTCGACCGCCTCTCTGAGCGCTTCCCTCAGGAGCTCGGCCTTTATTCGAGCGTCCGTGGTGAGGAAGCAGAGCATCGTCGCGAGATCCGGATGAATCATCCCGGCCCCCTTAGCCGCTCCTCCTATCCTCACCTCCTCCCCTCCTACCTCCAACGAAACCCCCCTTTCCTTGGGCCGGGAATCGGTGGTGAGGATGGCGCGAGCGAATTCCCCTCCCCCCTCCCGGGATATCTCGAGCTTGGAGATCCCCTCCCTTATCCTCTCCATGGGGAGGAAGGAGCCGATAAGGCCTGTGCTCGCGACGAGAACCTCCCCCTCAGGCGCTCCGAACCTCTCGGCCGCAAGCCTCGCCATCTCCCGGGCGTCCTCAAGGCCTCTCCTTCCGGTGCAGGCGTTGGCGCAGCCCGAATTCACTACGACGGCTCTTGCCCTGCCCCTCCTCAACCTCCGCCGGGAGAGGATCACCGGAGCGGCCTTAATTTTGTTCCGCGTGAAGACCCCGGCCGCCGCACAGGGAGCTTCCGCAAGGAGCACGCCCAGATCCAAAGCGGGGGGATCTTTTATCCCGCAGGAGCAGGCGCCGGCGAGAAAACCCCTCGGCCAAGCAACTCCCTTCATCTCGCAAGCAAAGAATTTTTCACATCCAAATTGCCCAAGTCAATCCCTTCTCGTTTAAAATGATGAGGAGCGCACAAAGCAAGGAAAGGAGGCGATGAAAGTGAGGAGATTCTCCCCTTCCGGAAGCCCGAAGGCCAGAGCGATCCTGATCGGATTGATCTCTCTCATCCTCCTCGCCCTCCTGTTCCCGCCTCCCCTCTCCTCCCGCGCCTCACCGCTTTATTCCCCCGAAGATTCGGCTGGCCTGTTCCCCGCCGACACCGCCTTCTACATCACTTTAAACATGAGGCCCGGCGAAGAGGAGCTTTCGGAGATCTGGGATCTTTTAAACGGCTACTGGATGGAGAGAGGGGATTTCTCCGCACTCTGGGAGGAGCTCTTGAGCGAAGCCGAAGAGGAGGGCGTGAATCTTGAGGAGGAGGTCTTCCCCTGGATAAGCGAGGTGGGATTCGGAATGTGGGATCTTCCGTCCGAAAATCCCCGAATGCTCCTTGCCCTCGAGATAGATCCCCTGCTCCAAATAAAGGCCTTTCGATTTTTCGAAAAGCTCACAGAAGGAGCGGCTTTCGAAGAGTATGAGGGAATCGAAATCTACGAGCTTGAAGGAAGCTCTTTTGCGGCTCTTCTCGATTCCTCCTGGATCCTCTTTTCAAATTCGCCTGAGGCGATGAAGGAGGCGATAGATGTCGCAGGGGGAGAGATCTCATCTCTTGCCGGCGCCGAGGAATTCAAGAAAGCACAAAGCGAATTTCCCGAAGGGCGATTCGGAATGCTCTGGTGCGATTTCGATGCCTTTTTGGAACTCATAAAAGCCGAAGATGAGCAAACGGAAGCCGTCTTCGATCTCCTCGAGGCGCTTGTCCCAGAGTTCGGAGCGGGTGCGGTCTCGGCCGAGGAGGAAGCCTTTCGATTTGATCTCTGGGCCCCAAAGCCTGAAGGGCTTCCCGCCCCGCCCTCGGAACCTACCCCCTTGAACAGCGCGAAGCTTGTGCCCCGTGAGGTTTTCGCCTTCGGAAGCTCCTGCTCTCCGAATCGAATGTGGGAGGAGGTGATAAAGCCCTTCCTTGAGGCTCATTGGGATCTCCTGGGCGAGCTTGCGGGGGCTTCCGAGGGGGAGTGGCCCTCATCGCCTGAGGAACTCCTGAGCGCATTTGAAGAGGAGTACGGAGTGAATGTGGAGGAGATCTTGAATCTCCTTCAGGGAGAAGCGGCCTCCGCTTTCATCTCCCTTCCCGAAACCGAAGAGGAGATGCTCTCCGACCTTCTCCTCCTCTTCGAAATCGAAGGACGAGATGCCTTCCTCTCCGAACTTGAAAGCATCATCTCCGAAGCCGAACCTCCTCTCGAAATCGCAAGAGGGGAGATCCGAGGGAGGGAAGTTTACTTCCTGAAAGGCCCCGGAGTTGAAGAGAATTTCAAGCCCTCTTTCTTCTTCGCTCAGGCGGGAGGGAGGGATTTCGTGATCTTCGCCTTCTCCCGATCCTCCCTTCTTGCGGCGATTCACACGGCCGATGATCCGTCTTCCTCCCTCGGCGAAGCCGATTTCTTCAAGAATGTGATCTCGAAATTGCCCGAGGGATTTGCGAGCTTCAATTACCTTGAGATCGCGCGGATCTTCTATTCCTGCGCGCGGGAGAATGAGGAGCTCAAAAGCAGGGGGCTTCCCTTCCTTGCTCCCCTCAGGGCCGTTGCGGAAGCGGATTATATGACTCAAGAGGAGGCGCGCTCCACGGTATATCTCCTGCTCCATCCCCCTGCGACCGTTCTTTCGGGAAGGGTGGTGCTTGAAGGGAGAAGCGATTTCTCCGGAGCGGAGGTGAGAGTCGGAGAGAAGAGCGCGAAGACCTCCCCTTCGGGCTTCTTTGAGCTTCAAGATCTCCCCGGAGGTTCGGCGGAAGTTGAGATCTCCCATCCCGGCTTCCTCCGCCGCGATGTGCAAATCGAGCTTCTAAGCCAAGCTCGCAATTACCTTCCCGAAATCGTGCTTGCGGCCGGAGATGTGAACGGAGACGGCGCGATCGATGAGAGAGATCTCCTCGAAATAGGAATTGATTTCGGAGAGGAGGTCGAGCCCGGACGGGCTTCCGATCTCAACGGCGATGGGATTGTGGATATCTTCGATCTCGTTCTCGGAGCCAAGAACTTCGGAAGAGGGGGGTCTTGACTTGAGCCTGGGGCGGGGATAAAATCAGTATGAGCTGAGTGCCGAGGTAGCTCAGAGGTAGAGCAGTGGACTGAAAATCCACGTGTCGGTGGTTCGATTCCACCCCTCGGCACGGTGGAGCGGAAGTAGCTCAGGGGTAGAGCGTCTCCCTCCCAAGGAGAAGGTCGCGGGTTCGAGTCCCGTCTTCCGCTCCACAATATTTATTTGAGAGAGAAAAGTGCCGAAGTGGCGGAACTGGTAGACGCGGCGGACTCAAAATCCGCTGGGGCGGAAGCTCCCGTGTCGGTTCGAATCCGACCTTCGGCACTTGAAGGCTGCCGAGTGGTGTAGCGGTAGCACAGGGGACTTTGGATCCCCGGGGCCTGGTTCGAATCCAGGCTCGGCAGCCAATTTTTATTTTTGAGCCATGAAGTTCAAGCTCCAGCTTGAGAGAAGCCCAAAGAATCCCATCTTGAGTCCCACCGAGCACTGGTGGGAATCCAGAGCCGTTTGCAATCCGGGAGTTGTGGAGATCGGGGGCAGAATTCATCTCATTTACACCGCGAAGGGAGAAGATGAGATCGCGCGGTTCGGATATGCGATCCTCAGGGAGGAAGATGAGGTGGAGGAGCGCCTCCCCTCTCCCATCTTCCTCCCCATGGAGTGGTTTGAGGCGGATGGAGTGGAGGATCCGAGGCTCATTCAGCTTGATGAGAGGATCTACATGATCTACGCCGGAAAGGAAAGGGATATGGCTCGAATTTGCGAAAGTTTTGTGAGCGTTCCGGACTTCCTCGCCGGGAAGTGGACGTGGAGCAAGCACAGGCTTCTCCTTCCCGTGATGGTGGGAATTCACAATAGGAACGCGGCTTATTTCCCGAGGAAGATCGGAGGAAGGTATGTGCTCCTCCATCGCCCCATGACCATGGCGGAGCACATCTGGGTTTCCTTCTCGTATGATAGGATTCACTGGTACGATCACAGAGAGCTCATGAGGCCGAGGCCCGGATATTGGGATGACGCGAAGGTGGGGATAGCCGGGCCTCCCATCGAGCTCGATATAGGATGGCTTCTCATCTACCACGGGGTCGAGGCGAGAACTTGGACCTATCGCTTGGGATACGCCCTCTTGAGCAAGGAGAGGCCTTGGGAGGTGATCTACAGGTGCGAGGATCCCATTCTGGAGCCTCGCGAGGAATATGAGAGGGAGGGGATCTCTCCCAATGTGGTCTTCTCGTGCGGAGCGGTCGTGAGGGATAAGAAGCTCATTCTCTACTACGGAGCCGCCGATAAATACATCTGCGTTGCGACGGCCGATCTCGCATGAAAAAAATGCTTTTAGGGGAGGAGGGGTGATGGGAGGTGGAGGGAAGAATACCGCTCGTCTCGGTCGCCATTCCGAGCTTCAATGCTCGGAAGACCATAGGACTTTGCCTTAAATCCGTAAGAGAGCAAACTTACCCCAACATCGAGATCCTCCTCGTCGACAGCCGCTCGACCGACGGAACGCGGGAGATCGCCCGGGAATACGGGGCGCGAATTATAGATTGTGAGGGAAAGCTCCTCGCCGCAAGGTACATCGGAGCAAGGGAGGCGAGGGGAGAATACGTCTTGCTTTTGGATACGGATCAGGTGCTCAAGCCGAAGGCCGTGGAGAGGGCCGTAGAGCTCATGAAGGATTACGATATGCTCGTTCTGGAGGAGGAGTCCTTCAACACCGAATGGCTCATCCCGAGGCTTTACAGCGCCTCGAAGAAGATCATCAACTCCAAGTACGAAGATCCCGGCTACAGCTTCGATCCGGTGAGAGGAGGAAATCCGGCCCGCTTCTTCAAGCGAGATCTTCTCCTCAGAGCTTTCGATGCCATCATGAAGACCCTTCCTCGGGAGGAGTTCATGACCACCATTCACTTCGATCACGACATCATCTACTACGAGTGTTATAAGCTCTCACGGAAGGTCGGCCTCCTCAAAGACGCCGTCTACCACATAGAGCCCGATTTCCGGAAGCTCTGGAGGACGAATATAAGATACGGAGCTTCCCTCAGGGTTGTGGAGCGAAGCCCCTACTGGGAGAAATTCCTGAGGGAGAGGAACGGAACCTTTTACTTCGGCCGCCCCATCAGGGAGGGGATCTTGGCGCTCCTCCTCTCCCTCATCCTGAAGGGGGTGCAGAAGATAGGATACTGCTTGGGCCCCGAGAGGGTTGAAAAATTGCTCCGGAGGTGATTATATTAATACTGGCGCTCCCCGGTAGCTCAACGGGTAGAGCAGCCGGCTGTTAACCGGCGGGTTACAGGTTCGAGTCCTGTCCGGGGAGCCACAATCAATCACGAAAAGTCCTCTTTATTTTTTCTCTCCCCTTAATCCCTTCTGCTAAATTGAGTCTCCCGAGCTATCCTCCGTGAGAATGCTCCCCTTGGGTGTGAGCTTGGGGGGTCTTTTGCTCCTATTTGTCACCCCAGCAGAGAGAGATCCTGGACACCATGACCTTGATGGAGGGATCCTCGACCCCCGACCGAGATCGCAAGGGAGATATATCTTGAAGTTAATGCCGTTATCTCTCAGTTATGTCAAGCCCTTAAAGGAGAAGGGGAAAAGGGAAGTGCTCTACGATTTCAAGGAAAGGCTCTTTCGCCTCTGGAGGCAGATGCGGGTGGAAGCCGGCAGGGAACGCCTCTCCTTCATTATGACCATAATAGATCTGGTATACGGAAGAGGAGCTGTGGGAGCTATTCAAGAGAATTTCTTCAAAGTTGCTTTCCGCCCTTATGGAAGCAAAGGAGGAAGCAAAGGAAGAGGAGATTAAAAACGCTATAAAATCTCTCTCCTACCTCAGGGAGGCTGCTCCTCCCGATTTATCTCACATCATTACTTCCACCCAATTGCTTGCCCTTACGGCGAGCGGTAAATTTGAAGAAGCTGAGGAAGAACTTCAAAGGCTCTTCGACGAGGCTCAAGAAAGGTAGGATGAGGAATTGCTTGCTCAAGCCTATTATCAGTAAGGCTTTTTATTATCCCTCAAAAGGAGAGGGGGAAAGAGGAAATAGAAGCGCTTAAAGAATTCTTCCCGAATTAAAGGAACTCCTTAGATTTTACAGGATCGCCGTTGATTTCCTTAAGACGGGAGATCGCAAGCTTCTAAACCGCCTCTTCCCCGAACTTCGCGAACTTGTGGAAAGCCTTGCTAATATATAGGCCAAAGCTTTACAATGGTGGCAAAGGATCGGTTTGAGAGCAGGCGATGAACTCATCTCAAAACTCCGAGCTCATTGTAGTTCTCTCCCCTCGTGAAGACCTACTGAGGGAGAGAGGGATGAAGAGCCACATCTCTAAAGGCGAGAAAAACCTCCTCTCCACCTTTAAGGGCTCCGCCTATTTTGCTTGTTTTCTGATCGCTTAGAAGGGTTTTGAGATGCGTTCGATGTCTGAGGAGCTCTGGACAAAAGCATTTAGGATCTTTGACCCCCTCAAGCCCCTTGCCGGGGAGGAACTCCGGGAGTTGTATATCGAGCGAAAGGGGGCCTTCGCCCCTTGGCTGGCCGACAACATAAGGATGAGCGAAGTTCCCTTTAAAGTCGTGGTATCCGGCCAGCTCGGCAACGGCAAGTCCACCGAGCTCGCCAAAGCGGAAGAACTCCTTAAAGAGGAATTCCTCACCGCCCGGCTTGAAGTAGAAAGGCTCTTCGACATCCATAACGTAAACCATGTAGAAGTCCTCATCGGCATAGGAGCCCTGCTTTATAAGAGGGCCGAAGAGGAAGGCGTGAAGCTCCCTCACAATCTCCTCGATAAGCTTGTCGAGTCCGTCAACTCCATTCAGAAAGCACGTTCTCGGCAGACAACTTTTGAACTTTCAACGCCAGAGCTATTAAAGATGATTGGGCTCGGCTTCCGATTGGGCTTCGGATGGGAAACGGTGAAGAAGGAGGAGATCCGCCCTTACCTTGCCAACATCCTCGATGCCCTAAGCAGGATTGTAGAAGAAGTGGAAAACCGAACAAAAAAGAGTTGCGTTGTTTTTGTTGATGGACTGGATAAGGTAAGCAATCTGGATTTGGCCAGGGATATCTTCGCCGAAAGCCGTCTTCTCTGCGAACCCCCCTGCCATCTGGTCTACACCGCTCCCTTCGCCCTCTTTCATGCCCCCGACTTCGGGAGGTTGAGCTCGCATTTCTCCGATTCCAAGGAGCTTCCCAATATCACTATTCGAAAAAGGGGTTCGGATGAAAGAGTAAAAGAAGGCTATGATTTCTTCGAAGAGCTGACCCGCCGCCGGCTGAAGTTCATCGGGGCCGAGGGATTGATAGTGCCCGATGCCCTGAGAAGGCTTACAGAGATGAGCGGGGGGATCGTAAGGGATTTCATCGCTCTGATGCGCTCCGCCGTCTATGAGGCGATGAGGAGGAACCTCCCCCGCATAGATCTCCCCTGCGCCGAGGCTGCCGTAGAGGAGAAGAGGCGTGAGCGAACAAGGGGGCTTACTCAAAAACATCTTGATCTTCTACAGAGATTTAAGGACGATCCCAGCCTCCCTCCCGAAACCTCGCCGACTATGTCGGAACTGCTGCTCGGCTGTCATATCGTTTATTATGAAGATGGGGAGGGGTGGTACGGGGTTCATCCTCTGGTCGGACATCTGCTGAAGGGACGATGAGCATCGGCTATATAAAGTCCGAGAAGCCCGAGGAGATCTTCGGGGAGGAATTTTCGAAGCTGCTCGACCCGATTCTCATCGGGCGGGAAGGAGTTTTCCTCGCCGCCGAGGTTGACTCCCCCGAGGTGCTCCGAGCTCTTGCCTATGAGGCGGCGCTCCGCCTGCTCGCCCAGGGGTTCAGGGTCAGGGAGGTCTTCCTCAGAGGGCCGGGGGACTCGCTTCTCGACTCCCTCGGCCGGCCTTCCTCCGGGGGCGAGGTCGCCTTTGCCTACATCAGCCTCGATCCCCTCTCCTTCGTCTTCGACGACCTGAAGTCGGAGGAGAAGGTAAAATTATTCGCCTCGCTCAATCAGGAGAGGGATGGGCTGGCCCGCCTGGGGTGGAGCCTTGTGCTCTGGGGAAAGCCCTCCGACCTCAGGGAACTGGCGAATCGGGCAAAGGACTTCTGGTCGTGCCTCGGCGGCCTTCGTTCCATCCTCATCCCTAAAGGCGTTCAAATAGAGCCGGCCGCTTTTCCCCGTGATCTTACCCCTGTTCAGGCCGCCGAACTAAGACTTAAGGCTTTAGAGCATGAAGAACGCCTTGCTTCGGAAAAGCTCTCCCGCTCCCTCAGAGCCGACCATGCCCTGAGGGCGGCGGAGATTTATGAGAAGCTGGGTGAAGGAGAAAGGGCGGCGGAGCTTCGGGAGAAGGGATATGAGATCCTCCGTGAGCTTGAAGATCTCAGGGCCCTTCGCTCCGATTACCTGAAGCGGCTTGAGGAATTATACCGATGGCTCGACTTTAAAGGCATTCGCCAGATGAGGATCGTGGTGCGACTGCCCCTGGAGGAGGTTTTCGTGCCTCCTCTGCTTGCCGAGGAAAGGGAGAGGGAGGAGCCTTTCTACCCGGAGGAAGTCATCAGGGCCGGAGAAGAAGAAACGGAGCGGCTGCGGGCTCGGAAGCGCCTCAGACCGGAACGACCGCCGATAGAGGTAAGGGAACTCCTTAGGGAAACGAAGAGGGCAGTGATCCTGGGGGATCCCGGGTCCGGGAAGACGACCCTCCTTAAATATCTCGCCTATACTTTGGCTCGTGGCAAAGACCACCTCGGGCTTGAGGAGAGCCTCTTCCCCGTTCTCCTTCCGGCCGCCTTCCTTGCCGAGAGCCCGGAGGGAACTCTCCCCGAAATCATATCCCGATATCTCAGGGAAAGGCAGGGATACGGCGATCTCCTCCCCCTAATTGAAGAGGAGCTGAAGCTCGGCCGCTGCCTCCTCCTCATTGACGGGCTGGACGAGGTTATCGAGCCGGGGCAGAGGATCGAGGTCGCCCGAAGGATAGAGAAGTTCGTTTCGGCCTACCCCGAGAATCGCTATCTCGTCACCTCCCGCATAGCTGGCTACGGTTTTGCGGCGCTGGCCGCCGGGTTCAAGTATTACGTCCTTCAGGGTTTCGACGACGATAAGATAAAGGAGTTCCTTCGGAGATGGTTCCGTGCCCTGGAGCTTTCGGGCAGGGAGAACTCTCCGACCGCCGACCTCCTGGAGAGAGAGGCCGAGGAAGAGGCCCGACAACTGGAACAAACCATCTTCTCCACCCCCGGCATCCGGAGGCTGGCTTCCAATCCGTTCCTCCTCACCATCATCGCCCTCGTCCATCGGCAGGCCCGCCTTCCCAATCGAAGGGTTGATCTTTATCGGCTTTGCGTTGAGACCCTCGCCGAGACCTGGAATCAAGCGAGGAGCCTGTATCGCCCTATAGATATCTGGCTGGGCGACAAAAGGCTCGATGAGCAGCTGGTGGAGGCGATTTTAGGCCCTATAGCCTATTCCCTGCATGCAGAAAGGCCCGGCGGGCTCATTACACGGGATGAACTTGAGGAAAAGGCGGCTCAATATTTCATAGATTACGAGGGAGCGCCTTATGAGGAGGCGAGGAGGCTGGCCCGTGACTTTGTGGAGCTCACCAAGGAGCAGGTAGGGCTCATCGCCGAGAAGGGCTTGAACCTCTTCGGGTTCTTCCACCTCACCTTCGAGGAGTACCTCGCCGCCCGTTACCTTATCGGCTGGGAGGAGGAGAAATTAAAGGAAGAGGTGAAGAGGAGGATGCACGATCCTCGCTGGGAGGAGGTCATCCTCCTCGCCGCCGCCTCGCTTTCCGGATCCAAGGCGGAGTCTCTGGTAAAGGTCATCCGCGAGAACAAGGGGCGCTTCGACGACCTCTTTCATCGCAATCTCCTCCTTGCCGCCCGCTGCCTTGCTGACGGCGTCAACACCCGCTTCGAGACCAAGCGGGAAATCCTGAACTCCCTTCTCGAACTTTACTACTCCACACCGTACAGCAGGCTTGAGGAGGAATGTCTCAAGGTGATCTCCCTCTTCCGGGGCGAAGGAAGGATAGAG
>CAYRBX010000018.1:0-12007 GCA_964422695.1 uncultured Dehalococcoidia bacterium | reverse complement strand
CCTTTATTCTGGGGGGAGCGGAGGGGGTGGTGATGGGAACGAGATTCGTTCTCTCCAAGGAATGCCCCGCTCCCCCCAGAATAAAGGAGTGGCTCATCCGCGCTTCGGAGGGCGATACGGTGGTGCTCGGGAGGATGCTTCGGGTGACGAGCACTCCGGGAGCCAGGAAGCTCGCCGAGCTGGAGAGAGAGGGGGTTCCCCCCGAGGAGATCTTGAGGAGGGTGAGGATAAAGGAGACGTATGAGAGGGAGGATATGGAGGAGGGGATGATCCCCTGCGGGCAGGTGGTCGGGCTTCTGGATCGGGAGCTGTCGGTGAGGGAGATAATCGAGGGGATGATCGAAGAGGCGGAGAGGATAATAAGGGGAAGGCTTCTCAATTTCATAAGCTCGGCTCAGCGGTGAGCCGCCCCCACGAGCTCCGAGAGGCGGCTTATTCCCTCCCGCAGGAGGAAATCCCTTATCCCCTCGATCACCTCCTCCAAAATCCCCGGATTCGAGAAGATCGCGCTTCCGATCTGAACGGCGGACGCTCCGGCCATGAGGAACTCGAGCGCATCTTGAGCCGATGATATGCCCCCGCATCCCACGATGGGAATTCGAACTTCCCCGTAAAGGCGCCAGACGGCGTAAAGAGCCAGGGGCTTTATCGCAGGCCCCGAAAGCCCTCCGAAGGCGTTTCCCAAAACCGGCTTCCTCTTCCTCACATCGATGATCATCCCCCTCAGGGTGTTCGTGATCGTGATGGCATCCGCTCCGGCCCTCTCGACCCGACGCGCGATCTCGATCACATCTCCGACCCCGGCCGAGAGCTTCACGAGAACGGGAAGCGAGAAAACCCCTCTCACCCTCCTCACCACCTCCTCAGCCGCCTCGGGATCCGCTCCGAACTCCAATCCCCCTCTCCTCACATTGGGGCAGCTTATATTGATCTCCACGGCGCTTATCCCCGGCACGCCCTCAAGCCTTCTCGCCACCTCCTCGTACTCCTCGGGGGTCTCGCCGGCGATGTTCACGATCACCGGCGTCTTCCAAGAGCTCCATATGGGGGCCATCTCCCTCACCACGAAGTCAACCCCCTTGTTCTCAAGGCCGATGGAATTGAGGATGCCGAAGGGGAGCTCCGCAAGCCTCGGCTGGGGATTTCCCGGTCGGGGGAGGAGGGTGGTGCCCTGGCTCACCACCGCTCCGAGCTTCTCCACATCGACGAGCCCCTCGTACTCCACTCCGTAGCCGAAGGTTCCCGCGGCCGGCATCACGGGATTTTTAAGAAGGAGGCCGTGGGGATTTGAGGGGGCGAGCTGCACGGAGAGATCCGGCTTCTCACAGCCTCTCATAAACCTCCTTGAGGAGGAGGGCGTCCTCCTCTCTGTTCGGGCTTTCGGAGATCACCAATCCCCCCACCTTCCTCTCCTTCAGAGCTCGCATGAGATCCTCGTATCGGAAATCCGATTCCCTGAGATTGAGGTGCCTCTTCTCTCCCCCCTTCCCCCCCTCTATGCCCGAAACATGTATGTGGAGGTTCGAAAGCGCTTTTTTGCCGAGCGTTTCGGCCACGAGATCCAAGATCTCCAAGAACTCCTCGTAGGAGTTGTACCTTCCGGTTCTCGCGTGAATGTGCGCGAAATCGATGCAGGGAACCACTCCTTCCATTCCCTTGCAGAGTTTAAGGACCTCCTCCAGAGTTCCGAGCTGCGTGGTCTTCCCCGTCGTTTCGGGAGCGAGGAGGATCTTGAGTCCCTCCGCTCGGATTCGAGCGGCGACCTCCGCGAGGTTCTCCCTCACCCTCTCGAGAGCTTCTTCGGGCGGAAGATCAAGATAGTAGGCCGGATGGAAGACCACCACAGTCCCTCCGAAGAGGGCCGAGATCCTCGCCGCTTGGAGGAGGCGCTCCTTGCTCGCCCTTATCTTATCCTCCTCCTTGGCGTTCAGGTTTATGAAGTAGGGGGCGTGAGCGGAGAGGCTCACCTTCAATTCCCTGGCTATCTCCCCCACCCTCAAGGCTTGTTCCTCCTTCATCCTCACCCCCTGAACGAACTCCACCTCCATGCAATCGAGGCCCAGCTCCCTCACCCTCCTTATCCCCGCTTCGGTGGAGGGCTCGGAGGCGCTCAGGGGGATTCCGGCGGGGCCGAAGAGCAATCTCGGCTTCCGAGCCGGCATCTCAGCTTCGCTCTCCGGGCTTGCTCTTCCTCTTCCCCAGCGTCTCGATTATGGGGAGGAGCTTGCTCATGAGCTCTTCGAAATGCTCGAAGGTGAGGGATTGAGGCCCGTCCTTCAGGGCCTTGTCGGGATTGGGGTGAACTTCCACGATGATGCCGTCGGCTCCGGCGGCCGCCGCGGCCAGAGCCACCGGGGTTACGAGATACCATTTCCCGGTTCCGTGGCTCGGATCGGCGATGATGGGGAGATGAGAGAGCCGCTTTATGAGAGGGATGGCGTTTATATCGAAGGTGTTTCGGGTGTAGGGCTCGAAAGTCCTTATCCCCCTCTCGCAGAGGATCACCTGCTCGTTGCCTCGGGAGAGGATGTACTCGGCGGCGAGAAGCCACTCCTCTATCGTGGCGGAGAATCCCCGCTTCAACATCACGGGCTTCCTTATATCTCCCACCGCGTCGAGCAGGGGGAAGTTCTGCATATTTCGAGCGCCGATCTGAAGGATATCGGCGTATTCGGCCACGAGATCCACATCCTGAGGGGAGAGGACTTCGGTGATCACGGGAAGGCCGGTCTCCTCTCTGGCTTTGGCCAAAATTTCAAGACCCCTTTTGCCCAAGCCCCTGAAGCTGTAAGGGGAGGTGCTCGGCTTGAACGCTCCTCCCCGCAGGATATCGGCCCCCGCCGCCTTCACGGCTTTCGCCGTCGCCAGAACCTGCTCCTCATCCTCCACGGCGCAGGGCCCGGCCATCACGACGAACCTCCCCGCTCCGATCTCCACATCCCCCACCTTTACGATCGTGTCCTCCCTCTTGAATTCGCGACTTGACAGCTTGAAGGGCCTGCTTATGGGGACGACCTCCTCGACGCCGGGGAGGCGAACGAAGACATCGAAGAGCTCGGGATATGTCTTCCCCAGAACTCCCACGACGGTGCGCTCCACGCCTCTCGAGACGTGCCCTTTGAGCCCCAGCTCCTCAATGCGCTTGAGGACGTTCTGCAATTCCTCCTCCGTGGCGTCGCGCCGCATGACCACTACCATCTTCCCTCCCCCTTACCTCTCATAATAAAGATCCGGCCTCAGCCTTTCCGCCTCCCCCAGGTACACATGCACGATCTCCTCCTGCTCCTTTTCGGTGTTCCAGAGGAGGAGGACTCTTATGCATCGCGGGATGCTGCCGGGAACCTCTATCTCCTTCGCGCAGAGCAAGGGCACTTTCGTCCATCCGAGCTCTCTCGCGGCGAGAGCCGGGAATTCGGCGTTGAGATCCGATGTCGTGGTGAAGATTATGCAGGCAAGATCCTCGGGGAGGATGCCGTTCGCCTCCGCGATCTTGCGGAGCAGGGTCTTCGTCCTCTCGATGATCTCCTCGCGGGTGTTGTTCGCTACGGTTATAGCCCCCCTTATTCCCCGACAGGGCATCTCCTCCTCTCCCGCAGCTCAAATTCCGTGAAGCTTGATAACGGCTTCGATCATGGGCTCGAAGCCCGGAGGCCTTCCCCCATATCTTGCGGGGCCGAGCGGATCCTTCTGAGCGGGGAGATCCATGAGCGCTTCGAGAACCGCCTTCACCGAATAGGAGACGGCTTGGAGGTGATAGCCTCCTTCCAAGGTGAAGACGACCCTCCCTCCGCACACCTCCCTCGCCAGATCTCTGATCACCTCCGCGATCCTCCGAAACCCTCCGACGCTCACGCGCATTCCGGCGAGAGGATCCGCCCAGTGCGGATCGAAGCCGGCGGAGACCAAGATGAGATCGGGAGAGAAGCGCCTCACCAGAGGCGGGAGCACCTCCTCGTAGATCTTCAGGTATTCCGGATCTCCGCATCCGGCCGGAAGGGGGATGTTCGCCGTCGTCCCCCTCCCGGGCCCGTGGCCTATCTCGTCGACCGAGCCGGTTCCGGGGTAATAGGGATATTGGTGGGTGGAGAAGTAGAAGATCTCGGGATCGCTGTAGAAGGCCTCCTGCGTTCCGTTTCCGTGATGCACGTCGAAATCCACGATGAAGACCCGCTCCGCCCCCTTCCCGAGAGCGTATTTGGCCGCCACGGCCACGTTGTTGAACAAGCAGAAGCCCATGGCGCGATTTCGGGTGGCGTGATGTCCCGGAGGGCGGACCAAAGCGAAGGCGCTTTCGATCTCCCCCTCAAGCACCGCCCTCACGGCTTCGAGCAGCCCCCCCACCGCGAAGGCCGCCGCTCTGTAAGATCCGGGGGAGGTCACGGTATCCGGATCGAGCCACCCCCCTCCTCTGCTCGCGAACTCCCTCACCCGCCTTATATGCTCCTTCGCGTGAACGGTTTGAAGCTCCTCCTCCTCGGCCTCTCTGGCTTGAATCCTCCGCACCTTATCCAAAATCCCCTCTCTCTTCAGGAGATCTACGGTCTCGACGAGGCGCCGGGGGCTTTCGACATGCGCTCCCGTCTCATGTTCGAGGTACACGGGATCGTAAACGAGCCCCACTCTCCCTCTCATCTCCTCTCGCTCTAATTAGATAACATCACCCGCCTCTTTCCTTCAAACTCCGGCGGTTTTATTATTAGTAGGAGCGGAGGATGAGGGCGAATTCATGATCCTCTCCCCTCCCCTTCTCGAATTCCCCCGAAATCCTCATCTCTTGACAGATCGCCTTTCCCCCCTCTATGAGGTTGAGAACGGGCCTTTCCGGAGGCGAGAAGATGGAATACAAGCGGATACTGGTGCCGGTGAACGGAGATGAGACGGATGAGGAGGCCATAAAGCTCGCCTGTCAGCTCTCCGAGAGGGGAAAGGGGGAGATCCTCGCCGTTTATGTGATACAAGTGAAGCGCAGCCTCCCCCTCGATATAAAGATAGAATCCGAAACCGAGCAGGGGGAGAGGATTCTCGAGAGAGCCGAGAAGGTCGCGAAGAAGCAGAATCGGGAGATAGAGACGGAGATCTTGCAAGCTCGGGATGTGGGAGCTGCGGTCGTGGAGGAAGCTATCGATCGCAATATCGATCTTATAATTCTGGGTGTTGAATACAAGAGGAAATTCGGAGAGTACTCCCTGGGGGAGGTGATACCTTATGTTCTCAAACACGCCCCCTGCGCCGTTGTGGTCTTGCGCACGCCTATGCGCTCGGGAGAGCATTAAGGGGATTTCGGGGGTGGGAGGATGAACATCATCATCATGGGGTGCAGCCGGGTGGGCGCGCGCTTGGCCGCCATGCTCGATGGGGAGGGGCATGATGTGACCGTGCTCGATACGGAGCCTTATTGCTTCAGGCATCTGCCCAAGACGTTCAAAGGAGCGGCGATCACGGGCAACGGCCTTGATGAGGAGGTGTTGAGGAAATCGGGAATAGAGAAGGCGGATGTCTTCATCGCCGTGACCGAGGAGGACAATAAGAACTTAATGGCGGCTCAAATAGCCAAGCAGATCTTCAACGTTCCGAGAGTGATCTGTCAGGTTTATGATCCGGTTCGAGAGGAATTATGCCGGGAATCGGGAATAGAAGTGGTCATTCCGACGAAGATAATAGCCGAGATCCTTTACAGGATCACCACCGGCGAAGAGGAGGAGTGAAGCGATGTATATTATCGTTATCGGAGGAGGGGATGTGGGCTTTTACCTCACCAAGCGATTGCTCGAAGAAGGACATGAGATCGTCATCATCGAGAAGGATCGAAGGAAATACGAGGTGATCGCTGAGGAATTGGGAGATATAGCGATTCACGGAGATGGGTGCGAAGCGGCCGTTCTCGAAGAGGCGGGGGCCGGAAGAGCTGATATCTTCATAGCCGTCACGGGGAATGATGAGGATAATCTCGTCTCCTGCCAGCTGGCCAAGAGGAGGTTCAAAGTCCCCCGAACGATCGCTCGCCTCAAGGATCCCAGGAACGAGGTGCTCTTTCGAAAGCTCGGCATCGACGTCATTCTGAACAGCACCGAGCTCATTCTCGCTCACATCGAGAGGGAGCTTCCCTTCTCCTGCATCGTGCCCTTGGTGAGGCTCCAGGACGATCGATATGAAGTGGTGGAGGTCAAAGTCCCCTCTCACGCTCCGAATGTGGGAAGGAAGCTCGGGGAGATCTCCCTCCCCCCCGGCAGCTTCGTCGTGTTCCTCCTGAGCAGGGAGCGCGGTCCGGTGATTCCGAATCCCGAAACGAGAATCGAACCCGAGGATGAGATCGTCGCCGTCGTAACCCCTCAGAGCAGGGATTTGCTGAAATCCGCCCTTCTGGGTGTATGAATGAAGGTCGCAATTCAGGGAGAGAGGGGCTCATTCAGCGAGGAGGCGATGATCAAATTCTTCGGGGAGGCGGAGCCCCTCTCCTGCCGCACGCTCGAAGAGGTCTTCGCGGCGGTGAGCGAGGGGGAGGCGGAGTTCGGAGCGGTTCCCGTCGAGAACTCGCAGGCGGGAAGCATAAATGAAACTTACGATCTCCTCCTCAAGTACAGGCCTCGCATATACGCGGAGGTGAATTTGAAGGTGAGCCACTGCCTCATCGCCCTTCCGGATGAGGCCTTGGAGGACATCGAGAGGGTGTACTCGCATCCGCAAGCTCTGGCGCAATGCGAGGAGTTCCTGAGGAAGCTCGGCGCGGAGCTCATTCCCGCTTACGATACGGCGGGAAGCGTGAAGATGATAAAGGAGAGGAACCTGAGGGGGGCTGCGGCCGTTGCGGGGAGGAGGGCGGCCGAGATCTACGGGATGAAGATCCTCGCCGAGAACATACAGACGAATCCTCACAATTACACCCGCTTCTTCATCATCTCCCTCAGGGAGCCGGAGCGAGCTCCTCGCAGCAAGACCTCCATAGTCATAAGGACGAAGAACGTTCCGGGGGCTTTATACCGCTGCCTTGAGGTCTTCGCCGCGCGGGAGATAAACCTCCTGAAGCTCGAATCCCGCCCCGCCAGAGATCGGCCTTGGGAGTACCTCTTCTATCTGGATTTCGAAGGGCATAAAGATGATCCCCCGTGCAGGGAGGCTCTCGAGGCCCTGAAGGAGCGAACCACTTTCCTCACGATCTTGGGCTCCTATCCTCGAGCGGAGGATATATGATCAGAACCACTTCTCGCTCTCCGCGGCGATCTCCCTGCCCTCTCTTATCGCCTCCTCAACCGCCTTCCTCCCCCTCTCCGCCCATCTCCTCATCCTCTCCGGGGAGAGGAGGAAGGCCAAGAGCAAGCCCAAGAGGAATCCGAGAACGAACCCTCCGGCGAATCCCGAGGCGGGGGAGCTCCTCTTAGCTTCCATCTCCTCTCCCCTCCCGAAAAAACTCCGCGATTCGCCGCAATTTATCCAGAAAGCCTCCCAATTGGGAGAAGAGGAGGTGGATGTCCCGCACGGATTCCAAGATGGGGCCGATCTTCCGAGAGAGCGAGATGGCGATCGCGGTGAGGAGCGCGGCGGCCGCGCTCCCCACGATGCAGAAGATCACAACGGCTATATCCCTGGAGCTGGAGAGATCCACCCTCTCAAAAAAATAAAAGTATTGGTGGAGGCGGGGGAGAGTCGAACTCCCCGTCCAGGAGGAGTCGCCCACGGCCCCTACAAGCTTAGCCGGTGTTTTCCTCTCGCCCGACCGACCCCCACCGGCAGGGTTCGAATCGGGCCGAGCCGCTTGTTCTTTGGCGGCCTTAGCGGCGTCAGGCCGCCGCACCGCAGCTCACCGGCGCCTGCTCCCTCCCGCTGCGGCCAGGTCGGGGCAGGCGGCTGCCTCTCCTTTAGGCAGCGACGAGTTCGGGCTCGCCAGTTACTTTTTCGCCACCTGTTTTACGAGGTTGGTGGCACCTCGGCTTGCGGCCTGTGAGCTCTCTCCTCCTGTCGAAACCGCGCGCCCCCGCAAGCAATTAAATTATACCAGATCGGGCTCGGGGAAGGGGAGTTGCGGAGAGCACGCGATCTCCGCCTCCGATCTGGAAGAGGGGCGCCCCCCGAGTTCCCCTTCTCTGAAGCGGGATGTCCTCCCCCCGAACTCGGATGATCATCCCCTGCTTGGAGATGATCATGATCTCCTGATCGGGACGAACGACCGCCGCCGCGGCCACCTCTCCGGTTTGGGGATTGGTGAGCTGAGCTCTCACGCCGCTCCCCCCTCTGTGCTGGGAGGGGTAGGAGGAGAGAGGGGTTCTCTTGCCGAAGCCCCTCTCCGTCACGGTGAGGAGATGCCCTTCGGGAACCGCCACATCCATGGCGACCACCCGATCTCCGGCTTCGAGCGCCACGCCCCTCACCCCTCCGCTCGTGCGGGAAGCCGGACGCAGCTCCGAGACGGGAAATCGAATGGATTGCCCTTTCGCCGTGATCAAGATGATCTCATCTTGAGATCTCGCCATTCGAGCCGCCGCTATCTCATCATCTCCCCTGAGGTGCATGATGATGAGGCCTCTTCCCCTGAGGGAGGAGATCTCCTCTTTGGGAACGCGCTTCACCTCCCCCTTGGAGGTCGCGATGATGAGGGAATCCCAATCGCCTTCCGAGCTCTGAGGGAGGAGGGCCGTTATCCTCTCGCCCGGATTGAGGTTGAGGAAGGTGCTGAGATGAGAGCCCTTGGCCTGCCTGGAGGCGTCTTCGGGGATCTGAAGGCAATCAAGCCTCAAGACCCTTCCCTGAGAGGTGAAGCAGAGGAGGGGATCGTGAATATCGGCTACGACGAGCGCTCTTATCGCATCATCCTCCCTGAGGGGCATTCCCACAACCCCCTTCCCGCCCCGATGCTGCAATCTGCAGGCGGAGAGGGGAATGCGCTTTATATAGCCCATCTCGCTCAATATGACGATCACCTCCTGATGCGGGATGAGATCCTCGGGGGCGAATTCCTCCGCCTCCTCCTCCACGATCTGCGTGCGGCGATCATCGCCGTACTTCTCCTTTATCTCCTCAAGCTCCTTGCGGATGAGCTCGTCGATCTTCCGCGGATTCGCGAGGAGATCCTCAAGATAGGAGATCTTCCGAACGGTCTCCTCATGCTCTTTGTAGATCCTCTCCCTCTCCAAAGCCGCCAGCCTTCGGAGCTGCATTTCGAGAATCGCTTGAGCTTGTTCGGCCGAGAGGCCGAAGGTCTTCTCAAGAGCTTGCCTTGCGAGCTCCGGCGAGCGGGAGGATCTTATGAGGGAGATGAATTCGTCGAGATTATCCAAAGCGATCTTCAATCCCTCGAGGATGTGAAGCCTCTCCCTCGCCTTCTTCAATTCGAATAGCGATCTCCTGGTGACGACCTCCCTTCGGAAATCGAGGAACTGCCGGAGGGCTAATTTCAAATTGAGCATGCGGGGCTGCCCGTCGACCAGCGCTACCATATTCGCGAAGAAGGCCGTTTGCAAGGGGGTGTATTTGTAGAGGTTGTTCAGAATTTGCTCGGGCTCGACTCCCCTTCGGAGCTCCAGAACTATTCGAATTCCCTCCTTATCCGACTCATCTCTTATCTCGCTTATCCCCTCGATTCTCCTCTCTTTAACAAGTTGAGCGATCCTCTCGACCAGAGCGGCTTTGCTCACCTGATAGGGGATTTCGGTTATCACTATTCGGGAGCTCTCCTTTCCGGATTTCTCTATTCTCGCCTTCCCCCGGACGATGATCTTCCCCCTTCCCGTGGCGTAAGCGTTTTTGATCCCCTCAAGGCCGACGATCATCCCTCCCGTGGGGAAATCGGGGCCGCGAACGAAGCGAAGGAGATCCTCTATCGAGGCTTCGGGATTTTCCAGAAGGAAGATGAGAGCATCGCATAGCTCCCTGAGATTGTGGGGGGGTATGTTGGTCGCCATCCCCACGGCTATCCCGGAGGATCCGTTGAGGAGGAGCTGGGGGATGCGAGCGGGGAGGACGACGGGCTCCTTGGAGGAGCCGTCGAAATTGGGCATGAAATCCACCGTATCCTTATCGATATCCGCGAGCATCTCCTCCGCGATGCGCGAGAGCCGGGCTTCGGTGTACCGCATCGCGGCCGGGGGATCGTTGTCTATGCTTCCGAAATTCCCCTGCCCCTCCACGAGGGGGTAGCGCATGGTGAAATCCTGAGCGAGCCTCACGAGAGCTTCGTAAACCGGCGCGTCCCCGTGCGGGTGGTACCTTCCCAGAACCTCCCCCACGATTCGAGCGCTCTTCTTGAAGGGGGCGTTGTGGCGCAAGCCGAGCTCCCCCAAGGTGTAGAGGATGCGGCGCTGAACGGGTTTGAGGCCGTCCCGGACGTCGGGAAGCGCCCGGGACATGATGACGCTCATCGCGTAATCCAGATAGGATTGCGCGAGCTCCTCCTCGAAGCGAACGGGAATTACCGTTCCTATTCCCTCACTCTTTCCTCCATTCCTCCTCATCGGCGCTCATCTCCTCGAGCTCCTCCAAGGCCTCCTCCTCATACCTCAGCACCCGTCCTTTGAAGGCGGGCCGTACGGTGTCGAGCACGGGAAGGGCGAAGGCGCGCTTATCGAGCATCTCGTACTGAGTGAAGCTCTCCCGGATGATGATCTCGATCTCCCCCTCTTTGATGTTCGCCACGGCCGCCTTGTACTCATTCCCCCTATCCATGAACTCGCAGAGGGAGCGGGAGAGCTCCGGCTCTATCTCCCCGAGATACTCCCCCCCGAGGGTCTCGACTATTATCTGCTTCCCCTCCCGTCGCAAATTCACCTCCTCTCCGGGGGTTACGGCGGCGAGGACTTCGGGAGGAGCGGGATTCCAGAGCTTCACGATTCCGGATCTCGCCCCCTCGCGGAGGAAGAAATCGGGCTCGATGAGCCGGCCTCTGTTCTTGGAGGGAGCCCCCTCCCTCCTCTTCAGCATGCCGATCCTCTCGAGATTTCGCCTCGCGATCTTATCATCGGGGTTGAGCTCCAGAGCTTTCCGATAAGCCTCCTCCGCCTCATCGTACCTTCCGAGCTCAAAGAGAGCTCTGCCCAAGCGATTGTAAGCTTCGAAATCATCCGGATACATCTCTATGATGCTCTTGTTGGCCGAAACGGCTTCCTCCCAGCGCCCCTTGAGGGCGAGCTCTATGGCCTCCCTCTCGTATTCCTCCTTCAGACGATCCCTGCTCTCTCCCGTCCCGCGCATCCTCCTCTCAACCCCCCTTTCGCGCGAGGATCGCCAGCAAACGCCAATTTTAGTCGCTCCCCTCTCCCTTTTCAATATCCCTCAAAGCGGCCTCAACCCTCTCGGGCGCAAGCCCGGTTCGGGCTCCGATGCGCTCCACGCAGAGCCCGGCCAGAGCCTCTCCGAGAAGGCATCCCCGGCGGGGATGCTCCCCTCTCATGAACATGTAGAGGAAGCCGGCCGCGAAGGCGTCTCCGGCTCCGGTCGTATCTATCTCCCCTTCAAGAAGCGGCTTCCGGCGCGGGATGAACTCCGCCCTCCCCTCGAAGCCGAGGCAGCAGGAGAAATCCCCCCCTCCCAGAGTGACGACGGCGATCTCGCATCCCTCTTCGAGCAATCTCAAAACCCCCTCCGGAGGGCCGGATCCCGCAAGCTCCACAAGCTCCGTTTGGTTGAGGAAGAGAACGGAGCTCCGCTTGAGAAAAGGCCTCAGCTCCTCAAGGCCCTTGGCCGCGTAAATCCCTCCGGGCGAGAAGCTGAGCTTCACGTGAGAGGGGAGGAGCTTCAAGAGCTTCTTCTGTATTTCGAATTGCCTCTCGCCGATGAAGGAGGAGAGATGCAGCATTTTTATCTCCTCGAGGAGATCGAAGGGGAAGTCCTCCTCTTCGAATAGGGAATTCGCTTCGGGGAGCACGTAAATCGCCCTCCTTCCCGCTTTATCCACAAAGCAGAGAGCCCTTCCGGTTCTCCCTCGTTTTATCCTTATCCCTCTCGTATCCACCCCGACCTTCTGAAACTCCCGGATGATCTCCCTCCCCTCCTCATCATCGCCGATCGCTCCCGCAAATCC